>DATJHO010000015.1:0-36439 GCA_035493835.1 Devosiaceae bacterium | reverse complement strand
GGCCGTCATTCGGGCGGGCTCACGCGCCACTCGATGAAGCCGATCCTGCGCGACGTGCAGATGGTGTTCCAGGACCCTTATGCCTCGCTCGATCCACGTATGCGGGTCGGCGAACTGGTGGGCGAGCCGCTCCTCATCCACGGCCTTGCCAAGGGCAGCGAACTCAAGGACCGCGTCGAATATCTGTTCGAACGGGTCGGCCTTTCCCGCGACCTGATGAGCCGCTATCCGCACGAATTCTCCGGCGGCCAGCGCCAGCGCATCTGCATCGCCCGCGCCCTGTCGCTGTCGCCCAAGGCGATCATTGCCGACGAAAGCGTTTCGGCACTCGATGTTTCCATCCAGTCACAGGTGCTCGACCTGCTGCAGGACATCCAGAACGAAACCGGCATCGCTTATCTGTTCATTTCCCACGACATGGCGGTGGTCGAGCAGATCAGCCACCGCATCGCCGTGATGTATATGGGCCGGATCGTCGAGACCGGAACGCGCGCGCAGGTGCTGGAGAATCCGCAGCACGCCTATACCAGGGGGCTGCTCTCGGCCGTACCGGTGCCCGACCCGACGCTCAAGCGACGCGGTTACGTGCCCTATCAGGGCGAATTGCCGAGCCCGGTGCACGAAATCGATTTCGCGCCGCCGGCACTCGAATATACCGATCTCGGACAGGGGCACCTGGTGGCCCGCATGGCCTGAGCCGGTCGGTGCCTATTTTGCCGGCCTCTCGAAGCGCTCCAGCGTGCCGCCCTGTTCGGCGACTTCGATCCAGCGGCTGACGGGAAAATCGATCACTGCGAGGGCGGCGGTAGGAAACCCGTCGCGCAGGCGCGCCAGCGCGTTCGTCTCGCCGTCGTCGACAAGGGCGAGCGCCAATTGGTGGATGCCGGGATTGTGTCCGACCACGAGCAGCGAGCCGATGCCGTCACCGGTCTGCCTGATCGTCTCGAGTATGCCGCGCGTGCCCCCGTCATAGATCCGGCGCTCCTCATGGCTGGAAATGTCGTGCCCGGCGGCGGCGCGGAGCAATTCGAAAGTCTCGCGAGTTCGGCGGCTCGGCGATACCAGAGCGAATTCCGGGATCAGGCCTTTCTCGGCCATGAACCGGCCCGCGACTTCGCTCGCTTGCCGCCCCTTTTCGGCTAGCGGCCGATCCTCGTCGGCGACCCCCGGGGGCCGATCCGATTTAGCGTGGCGAAGCAGAATGAGCCGACGCACCGTCATAACTCCTCGCAAGAATCCCACTGGCAAAAAATCCCGCTGGGAAGGCCCAAGACCCTGATCCTATCATGCTTTCGGGAATTTTTCGCTGTCTCGGGGGCCCATAAGGCACCAAGCGACCTGCTGAAGGGATGAGGGCCGCCCGGGCTCGACGTTTGGGGGCAGAACCCGAGCGACCCGCCATCGAGTTGCGGTGAGCAGACCGACGGCAAAGCATTTAATCAAATCCATCATGCGCAGTTGCTAAGCAATTCGATTTAGCACGGCGGGTCGGCAATGGTTTGTTGCTGTCGATCAAGTAAGGCCGAGTCGCGCGTCAAGATCAGGTCAGCGCATCGGGCGAAGGACCTGTGGCCGATTCTGCCCTCACCGCCCCCGCCAACTCGTCCCCGCCTCCGCCCGATCCAGCCGAAAGCGCCGCGATGAAGCGATCGGCCCATTTGTCGACGCTATAGTTTTCGGCCACGGCGAGCAGGCTCTTCCATCGCGCCAGGCGTTCATCGAGCGGCATCGTCAGCGCCAGCCGCATGGCCTGGGCAGTCTCCTCCGCATCGAAAGGATTGACCCGCAGCGCGTCCTGAAAAATCTCCGCCGCCCCGGCAAAATGCGAGAGCACCAGCACGCCCGGATCGTGTGGATCCTGCGAGGCGACATATTCGTGCGCCACCAGGTTCATCCCGTCACGGAGCGGGGTAACCAGACCCACCCGCGCCAACCGATAAAGCCCGGCAAGGCTGGCCTGGCTATAGGCGCGCTTGACATAGGTCAGCGGCTGCCAGTCCGGTTCCGAAAACCGCCCCATGACGCGCCCGACCACGGCATCGAGCGTCTCGCTGATGTCGCGGTACTCCTTGATGCTGTCGCGCGAGGGCGGCGCGACCTGCAGGAAATGCACGCCGCGGTGAAATTGCGGATTGTTGGCGAGGAGATTCTCATAGGCTTCGACGCGCTGCGGCAAACCCTTGGAATAGTCCAGCCGGTCGACCCCCAGGATCAGCGCCTGGCCGTTCAGGCTCGATTGCATGCGCTTGATCATCTTGCGTGCCGCGGCGCCACGCGCCAGTCGGGCGAAGGAGGCGGGGTCCGAACCGATCGGAAAGACCGCGACCTGGCTGTTGGAGAATTCGGCGGCCGGTCGGTCGACGCCCTCGAGCGCGGGGGCAAGATCGCGCCCCATCCCGGTGCGGAATTCGGCGAGGTCCCGTTCGGCCTGGAGGCCAATCAGGTCGTAGCGCGCAAGATCCCGCATCAGTTCGGCCTGATGGGGGATGGCCTGCAAGCCATCGGCCGTCGGGAACGGGATATGAAGGTAGAACCCGATCCGGTTCTTCACACCCAGCGCCCTCAATTCCGAGCCGAACGGGATAAGGTGGTAATCGTGCACCCAGATCAGGTCGTCGGGTCGGAGCAGGGGCTTTAGCGCGCGGGCGAATTGCGTGTTGACGCGCCGATAGCCCTCGTACCAGCGGCTATCGATATTGGCGAGATCGAGCCGTTGGTGGAAGGCGGGCCACAGGATCGAATTGGCATAGCCGGCGTAATATGAGTCGTAGTCGTCCTTGGTCAGGTCGATCACGCCCACGTCGACGCCATTGACATCGCTGAAGCGAGGCTCGGCCGAGGGCTGGTCGACCAGCTTGCCCGACCAGCCGAACCAGAATCCACTGCGTTCCGAAAGCGGCTTCTTGAGCGCGACCGCCAGCCCCCCGGCGGCAGGGCCGGCCGTGGGAGTGCGGTTGGAAACAATGACAAGTCGACTCATAGGCGGTCGCTCCACAAAAATACTTGCGGGGCTGAAAGCCTCGCTTTGACCTCTTCGTTCCGGCCTGCGGCAAGCTCGACGAGCAACGCTCGCACAGAGTGGGTGTCGGGTAAGCGCAACCGCGCCGCGCTCTCCCCAGCGCCGACCTTGATCCCCAGGCCGCCCAGTTCTTGAGCGGCGACGAAGCCGTCCTCGTCGGTGGTATCGTCGCCAATAAACAGCGGCCACCGGCCTACGAATGGCGGCTCGGCCAAAAATTGGCGGACGGCCTCGCCCTTGCCGATGCCGCGCGGCCGGGCCTCGAACACCATCTTGCCGGCGATCAGGGAAAACTCGGGAAAGGGGTGGATGGCTGCAGCGATGGCAGCGCGGCAGGCCGTTTCCAGTTCCGGGGCCAGCCGGTAGTGCAGGGCGACGGCTCCCGGTTTCTTTTCCACCAGAATCCGCGGCTCCCTAGCGTGCAAGGCGTCGAGGCTTGCCGCGATCGCCTCGCACGCCGCGACGATTTCCGCCGGCGGCCCCTCATAGCGCCCGTCGGCATGCTGGCGCTCGGCCCCATGCGCGCCGGCAATAGCGAATCGGGCCGGCGCCAGAAAGCCTGCGACATCCGCAATCGGCCGCCCGGTAATGATGGCGAACGCACCCTCGAGGCTGCTGGCAAGCAAGCCGAGAAGGCGGCCAAGCCCCTGCGGAACTAGGATGCTTTCGGGAGTGGGGGCCAGATCGACCAGCGTTCCATCAAAATCGCTGAACAAGGCCACCGAATCGAAATCCGGGCGAAAACCGGCTGTCGCTATCGGAGACATGCCGTAAAGCTACCGCATGTTTGGCAATGAAGGCAAACGACGGCGCCCGACTCAGTGGAAAACCGTGAAAATACGGGGCGCTGACGGTCGGGTTTGCCGCCACTTCATCCTCGCCCTTCGATGAGCTCAGGGTGAGGGTGAAGGAGAGGGCCGTGATGAAATCGGGCCCTTGGGCAGCCCCGGAGCGGCCTCATGGTGAGCTTGCCGAACCACGAGGTCGCGGCCGTGGCCGTTTACCCTATCCCGCCGGGTGAACGGCTCCGGGTGAATGGGGAGGCTAAGCCTCCGGCACCCAGACCAGCATCGAGCCCTGGCCGCGATTGTTCCAGAGATAGTAGGGCACGGCCGTCAGGGTCGCGGGCGCTTCGCCGGGCGGCTCGGTGCGATAGAGCGTATCGGTCCAATCCGTGTCCCTGATGGCCTTCGCCTCTGCCGTAATGGTGACGATGCCGTCGAACAGGTCCGACCGCGTCGTTGATTTGAGCTCGGAGTTGCGCGGCAGCTTCAGGCGCTGCACCGGGCCAATATTGTCGACCTCCTCCAGGCAATAGACCAGCGGCCCGCGCTTCAGCGCGACGCGGCCCACATCCATCTGCACGTTCGGGTTCGCAAAAACGCGCTCTGCCGGCATCGGCAGGTCGAGTGCAATGACATCGCCCTTCTGCCATTGCTGCTCGATGGTGACGTAGCCGTTCACCGGCTTGCCGCTGATCGCCTCCCCATTGACCGAGGCCTTCCAGCCCTTGGCCCACCCCGGGATGCGCAGTCTTATCGGGAAGGTCGCCGCCTCTTCAGGATCGACATGGATCTTGATCTCGCCCGACCAGGGATAATTGGACACTTCCTTCAGCGCGATCTTGCCGCTCTTGAGTTGCACGCTGGTGGAAATGCCGCCGTAGAGATTGAAGGCAATGCCCTCATCGCTATGCGAAACGAAATAACCGCCGACCGACGCCACCAGCCGGCTGACATTCATCGTGCAGCACGGGCACGTGTGCCACTCCCAGCGGGTCGCCTCGCCAATGCTTTCGAGCGGGTTGGCATAAAAATAGTGTTCCCCGTCGCGGCCAAGCCCGGAGAGAGCGCCGTTGAACAAGGCGAGTTCGAGGATGTCGCCATATTGGCCGTCCATCTCGAGGTGCAGCATGCGCTGCGCCCAGAAGATCAGCGCCACGGAGGCGCAGGTCTCGGCATAGGCGGTTTCGTTCGGCAGGTCGAAATCGTGGGTAAAGCCCTCATTGTGCGGCGAAGGCCCGAGGCCGGCCGTGATGTACATTTTGGTCGCCATCACGTCCTTCCATAGCACCTCGCAGGCGTGCTTCAGGGCTTTATCGTCGAGCTCGGCGGCAAGATCGGCCATCGCCGTATACATATACATGGCGCGCACCGCATGGCCGACCACCTTGGTCTGCTCGCGCACTGGCTCGTGCGACTGGTTGTATTCGTAGTTCTTGAACCAATAGTCGGCCGGATCGGCGCCACGCGCCCGGGCCTCGACGTCGAAATAGTGCGGCGGCTGCTTGCCGCGCTCGTTGATGAAATAGGTCGCCAGGTCGAGGTGTTTTTTGTCCCCGGTCAGCCGGTAGAGTTTTATCAGCGCCAGCTCGATTTCCTGGTGCCCGCAATAGCCGTGCTTCTGGTTCGGCCCGGGCCCGAAAGTCTCGCGGATATGGGCGACATAGCGCTCCATGATATCGAGCCAGCGCCGGCGGCCAGTCGCCTGGAAATAGGCGATGGCCCCTTCCAGCATGTGGCCGGCGTTATAGAGTTCGTGGTTGTCGCGCAGATTGGTCCAGCGCTTTTCGACCTCGCGGCCGATATACCAGAGGTTGAGATAGCCGTCGGGCAGTTGCGCCTTCTCGAACTTGTCGACGATCGCCTCGATCATCCCCTCGATCTTGCCATCGCGCCGGTGTGAGAGCGCATAGCTCGCCGCCTCGATCCACTTGCCGATGTCGGAATCCCAGAACACCTGCACGGTGAAATTGTGGTTGTTGCGCGGAAAGCGGAGCGGCGGGGGCGGCTGCAACAGGTCCATGGACTCGAGGATCTTGTACTCGCCCAGCTTTTCGTGCTGGCTCGGGATGGTGCGGGCGAGCACGGTATCGAGCCGCTCCTTCCAGAAGTCCCCCTCCAGCCGGACATCGGCAAATCCCACCGGCAAAAACTTGGCCATTTATTGGTCTCCTTGATCATGGGCTTTGAGCATGGTCTGCTCGAAAACAGGGATGGGGGCGCCGGACGATTCCCTCACGACGAGTGTACATGGGAGCCGTCTGACCCCCGTCGCATGTTCGCCGGCAATCATGGCGATCAGCCTTTCGCCGGCCTCGCGGCCGAGCGAATTCAGGTTCATGTCGATGCTGCTGAGGGGCGGGCGCGCCCCGCTCACCATCACGTCCCAGTTGTCGAAACCGACCACCGCGACCTCTTCCGGCACGCTAATGCCGCGGTCGCGCAGCGCATCGAGCGCGCCGCGCCCGATCTGGTCGTTGCCGCAGAACAGGGCGTCGGGCGGCTCGGCGGCCCCGTCGAAGAGCGCCGCGATGGCCTCGCGCCCGCTTTGCTCGGACCACTTGCCGTTGCGGAAATATCCCGGCCGCTCCTCAAGCCCGGCCCTGGCGAGCGCTGCCGCATAGCCGCGATAGCGCAGGGCTACAGCCTCAAAATGCGATGGGCCGGTAATATGGGCGATCCGCTTGCGCCCCAGTTGGATCAGGTGCTCAGTCGCAAGCCTTGCCCCGCCCTCGTCATCGGGCAGCAACGCGAATGAATCGGCTTCGTCGGCCTGCGCGAAGACATAGATCACCGGCAAGCCGCCGACATGGCGGGAAATGCCCGGCCGCTTGTCGGAGCGGCGGGCGGTGACCACGAGGCCGTCGATGCGCTTGCCCAGCAGTTGGTCGAGGTGCTGCCGCTCCCGCTCGGGATCGTCTGTGGCGTTGCACATGAAGACTGCGATGCCTTCCTCCGCCAACCGGTTCTCCAGCGCCTCGACGATCGGGAAGGCGAAGCGCCCAAAACTGTCGTTGGAGAGGATGCCCACTGTCATCGAGCGCGTGCGGTGGAGGCTCTGCGCCAGGTCATTCGGCCGGTAGCCAAGCTCGCGCGCCACCCGCAGCACTTTTTCCCGCGTCTCGGTGCTCAGCCGGCCATTGGCGTTGAGCGCCTTGGACGCTGTGCCAATCGAAACCTCCGCCACCCGCGCGACGTCGCGAATGGTCGGCGTCGCCTCGCGGCGACGGCCGCCCGGCTGTGCCGGGGAAGCCATGTCATTGCCGGATGTCATGGCGGGACCTATTTCACCGCGCCGCTCAGGAGGCCCGAGACGTAATATTTCTGCAGGAACACGTAGATGGCGATGCACGGAATGATCGAAACGATGATGCCCGCCTGCAGGGCGCCCCAATCCACCGCACCAAGATGCCCGGTGCGCACGCCGACCAGCATCACCGGCACGGTGAACGCGGTTTCCTTGTTCATCACGATCAGCGCCGCCAGAAACTCGTTCCACGAGGTGATAAAGGCAAAGAGCGCGATGGTGACCACGCCCGGCACCGCCAGCGGCAGCGCAACGCGCAGAAAGGTTTGCAACGAGTTGCAGCCGTCGATCAGCGAGGCTTCCTCCAGCTCCTTGGGCACGCCCTCGAAGGCGTTGCGCATCAGATAGACGCTGAACGGCACCTGCAGCAGCGCATGAATGATCGCGAGGCCGAACTGCGAATTGGCGAGCCCGATTTTGGCAAACATCAGGTAAAGCGGGGTCAGGAGCGCCTGATAGGGGATCATCAATGGCGCCAGCAGCACCAGGAACAGCACTTCCTTGCCGCGAAAATTAAAGCGCGCCAGCCCGTAGCCGGCCGGCACCGCGAGGAGCACCACCAGGCCAATCGCGTAGGCTGCGACCGAAAGACTGTTGCCGACATAGGTCCAGAGCCCCGCCTGATACTGGAAAATCTTCATATAGTTCTCGAGGCTGAACGCGTGCGGCAGATAGCTCGGCGGCACCGCCGAGGCCTCGGCGCTGGTCTTGATCGAGGCCAGGAAAGACAACACGATCGGCGCCAGCATGAGCGCGGCGATGAACACGGCAATCGCGGCAACGAGGTAGCGGACCGGCGCTGTCGCCGAAACGCTCTGCCCTTCGCTCGCCACGCGGGAAGCCCGGCGTTGGCTGATGGCCATGTCGCTCATGCCTTGGCGCTCCTTGCGGTGAGGGCAATCTGGATGGCGGCGGCGATCATGATGATCGCGGTCAAGATGATCGACAGCGCCGCTCCATACCCGAGTTTGAAGTTGATGAACGAGTTCTGGTAAATCCAGTAGACCGAGGTGAAGGTCAGCCCGCGCGGGCCGCCGCCGGTCATGATGTAGACCTGCTCGAACGCCAGCATCGAGCCGATGGCGCTGATCAGGGTGACGAGCAGCACGGTGCGGAAGGTCAGCGGCAGATAGATCAGCCGCACGCGCTGCCAGTAGCTCGCGCCATCGATGAGGGAGGCTTCGGTTACCTCCCGGCTGATCGACTGGATGGCGGCGATGAACAGGATCATGCCGAAGCCGACGACCTTCCAGGTCACCGAGATGATGATCCCCCAGAGCGCCCAGTCCGGATTGGTGAACCAGACGATCATCGATCTGGCGATGTGGAGGTCGACCAGCGCTTTGTCGAACAGCCCCACCTGCTGGTCGAACAGCCAGAACCATAACAGGCTGGAAGTGCCGAGGCCGATGACCACCGGCATGAAGATGACGCCGCGCGCGAACTGCAGGATCGGCCGGTTCTGCGCCACGAGCAGCGCCAAAAGATAGCCGAGCACCATCAGGATGGGCGTGAGGATCACCGTATATTTGACGGTGAACTGCAGCGCCTTCCAGAAGGTCGGGTCGGCGAAGGCGTGGCCGTAATTGGCAAGGCCTACGAATTTGCCCCCGCCGAGCAGGGACAGATCGGTGAACGACGTCGCGATCAGCTGCCCGAAGGGGTAGAGCACGAAGGCGGCCACGAACAGCAGCGCCGGCGCCATGTAGATGAGTCCCTGCAGATTTTTCGATTGTGTACTCAAGGTGGTTCTACCAGAGGCTTCCCAGCATTCTCGGTCATCCCCGCGAACGCGGGGAATGACGCCGCGTCCTGGGCGATCGTCTAGCCCAACTCGCAAACCTTGAGCTCCGACTGCACGTCGCAGCGTGCCGTCGGGTGCCAAGGATCTTACTGCGCCGCGATCGAGTTCATGGCGTCCTGCGCCGTCTTGATGGCGCCATCCACATCGCCGTCGAACACCGCCGTCTGGATCATCTGGATCCAGGGGCTCGAGTCCGAGTTGACCATGTCGTTGAAGTGCAGCGCATAGGGCGTGAAGCCGACACCCAGCGCCTTGGCCGTGGTGACCACACGCGGCTCGGCCTTGAAATACTGGTTGTCCGCCAGCGTGGGACGCGAGGGGATGATGCTGTTCTTGGCCAGCCCTTCGAGCTGGGCCTGGTCGGTCAGCTCCCACTCGATGAACTTCAGCGCGATATCGGCGTGCTTGGAAGCCGAGGGAACGGCAATCACGTCGCCGCCCACGAACGCCGATTGCTGTCCCGGCTTGGTGCCGGGCAGGAAACCGACGCCGAAATCGACGTTCGCGTGGTCTCTCTTCATGTCAGCGATTAGGAAGCCGCCGCCGCCCTGGATGCCGATCTTGCCGGTCTCGAAATTGGCGACGAAGTTCGCGCCCGCATCCGCCTGGGCACTCTCCGGGATCAGCCCTTCAGCCCACATCTCGTGCATCTGGGTCAGCACGTCCTTGACCCCATCGCCCACGAGCGCGGTGTCGCCCGGCTTGGTCGGCAGCAGCTTGGCCCCGGCCGCCACCATCATCGGGGAGGTCACGAAGATGTTGCAGCCCGGGCAGGAGCCGGCGAAATAGTACCCGTAGGTATCCGGGCCGAGGGCGCGGATCTTCTTGGCGTCGTCGTGGATCTCCTGCAGCGTCGCGGGCGCCTTTTCGGGGTCGAGCCCTGCCTTCTTGAACAGGTCCTTGTTCCACACCAGGATCGAAACGTCGGGCGTAAAGCCCGCGCCATAGATCTTGCCGTCATAGGTCGCGATATCCTTGTAGGCTTGGGCGACCGAGGCATAATTCGCGTCCGCCTTCATCTCGGCGGTGATGTCCTTGAGGAAGCCCGCCTTCATGAAGTCGGGCATGTAGATGAGGTCGAACGACACCATGTCGGGAACATCGCCCGCCTGCGTGCCGGTCGCGAGCTTGGTCACCATCTGGTTGTCGGGAATGACGGTGACCTGGACCTTGTCGTCGTGGCTCGCATTCCACAGGTCGATCAGGTGCTGGGCGGCATTGGCGCCCGAGGCACGCACCCACATCGAGATATCCTCTGCCGAGGCAGTGCCGGGCAGGGCAAAGGCCGAAGCGGCTAGGCCAAGCGCCATCGCGCTGGAAAGCAGTCGCAGTTCCATGAGTTCTCCTCCTCTGGCGTGAAGCGCGAGACCGGGCGGTTTTTGTCCTCGGAGATCGCACCGAAAAAGCTCTTCCTGTCCCCTTGCTCCCTTAAAATCGTCGTGATTATCGGGGGAGGAAAACCTTTTCCCAAGCATAATGCATAAAGTTTTGGCGCTGACAAGCTCGCCCGGCAGCCATGCGCGCCGTTGAGGGCGGCAACTATTCAGCAAGTCCTTGCGTTGCTCCCCTGACTGCGGTGCGCCCGCACCATCCTTCAAGGAGTAGCCGATGCGCAAACTCATCGAACTTGATCGCCTTCTGGAAAACGCTGTCGCCGAGGCGCTCGGCTTGGCAAGGCCACATCCCCGGATGCCCAAGAAGCGGTCGGCCCGTAGCAGGCCGGTGAGGCGGGCACATGGTTTCGCAACGAGCCGCCGGCGGGTAGCGGCGCGCGCTGCCGCCTGATCCTCGGCGCAGATGGGTTGATTACTGAGGTCGCGTGCGCGCGGCCTCTTTTTTGATTCACATCGCAAGAACTTGCCCGCGACCGCCCCCTGGACGAATCCGGGTCTAAAGGTACTGCCCGCCAGTGGCAGACGAGCCCCCGGTGCTGCCCGGAAGGAAACTGGGGCCGCCGCTCGCGGTGTTGACCACCGAGTTGGCGCTGGACGAGTACCTTGCCCCTGTCGCAGTTCCGCTGAAGGTGGCGCTAGCCGCATTGATCAGCGACAGGCGGTCGGCGACAGCGAAGGTGGTGAAGGCGGGCGTGCCGGTCAGGGTGATCGCGACACCAGACGCGTTGATGTAACCCTGCGGCGAAGCGTACCAATGAGAGCTCGCGCTGTCGGCAATGGTGTAACTTGCCGCTTGCGCGATCACGCATGCAAGTTGTCCGTTCGTACGGATGTGCTGGGTGGCGCAGGCGCCGAACACCATGCCCGGGCCGAGGGTGATGGTTGCGCCCGCATCGGCCTCGATTCCTGCCGCACCGCTGCTTTGCAGCCTCAGATTGGCGACGCTCAGTTGCACACCCGCGCCAATCGCGGTGACGCAATTGCCGGTGCTGTTGATGGTCGTGCTGCCGGCCGTGCCCGAGAGCGTCACAGTGCCCTTGCCCACCCAAGGCGAGGTAACGCTGACGCCGGCGGCGAAGGTCCCGGTGCCAACGCTTATCGTGACATCGAAACCGTTGAGGTCGAGGCCAGCGGCAATATCGAGGGCGCGTTGCAGGGTGAGAAATGCGCCGCCCGCTGTGTTGGCAAGGCCGCCATTGGCATCCGAACCGTCCGTTCGCACGAAATAGGTGCGATTGGCCGTGAGCAGTTCGCGCCCGGCATTTGCGGGGAATGACACTTTTCCGGTCGCGGCGTCGACATCGATTGCCGCGCGCCACGTGCTGCCGTCCTGGCTGACCTTTAGGTGAAAATTGTCATCGCCGGTGAGACCGAATTCGGCGCGGCCCGAAAAATTGTCCTGGAACACGAAGCTGGCGGTTTTAGCGGCGGCGGCCTTGCTGAGAATGGCGCGGATGTCGCCGGTGCCCGGTGTAATGTCGTCGTTCGCGAAGAGGACCGCGTTGGATTTGACCGAGAGCCGGTTGGTCGCATCCGCCGTCGCCAGCACGCCGACCATCGGCGCCGGGTTGATGCTCTGGCCGCCCACCGGCACCCACGCGCTGCCGGTGTAGGCGACGAGCAGGGTCTCGTCCGCCACCCAGAGGCGCCAGCCCTTTTGCGGCACGTAAAACAGCCAGCCACCATCCTGGAAGGCCGCGATCCTCCCCGATTGGCCGGCCCACCCGCCGCTCGCGCCTGCCGCGACCAGATAACGGTCGCCGGCCGTAGGGGAGGGTGGTGGCGCAACCAGGTCGCGATCCAGCACCGACAATTGCACCAGCGAATCCAGATCGCGCAGCGCCTCATTGTGCGTCACGAACTTTTGCGCCTGCTGCGGCATGATGTAGGGCAGGCTGAGATTGGCGGTTTCGTCCATGTGCTTTCCCCGGTTTGGTCGGAGAAAGTCTAGGGCCGGCATCAGGCACGGGGATAAGTTGCTGCGGTCCGGCTTAGAGCGCGATCCGGTTGAGTTGAAAAATTCACCGTACTTCCTTCGTCATGGCCGGGCTTGACCCGGCCACCCATGATGCCTCGCCAGTTCCACCCAAGCTATTGGAAAGGCAGCATGGGTCCCCGGGTCAAGCCCGGGGATGACGATGTGGCAGGGCGGGCGACCCAAATCCCGAGACCGCGCCAGTGGCACCGCGCCCAGGCTCTCGCGGCCTGCGTCAACTCAACCGGATCATGGTTTAAATCCGATAAAGCCGCCTGGCGTTGTCGCTCAGCAGCTTTGCCTGTTCCCCGGCGCTGGCGCCGGCAATCAGCTTGCGGGTGATGCCGACCCATTCGACGAGGTTTGCTGCCGATGTGCAGACGGGATAGTCGCTGCCCCAGACCACGCGATCCCAGCCGAAGCACTCGATCACATGTTCCACATAGGGCTGCAGCGTGGCGGCCGTGGGCTTGTCCCCGGCATAGGCGATGATGCCGGAAATCTTGCAGGCGACATTCGGAAGCCTCGAGATCTCGCGCAGATGGCCGCGCCATGGATCGAGACCGGCGCCGGCGATATCGGGCACCCCGCAATGGTCGAGCACGAACTGCACGTCCGGGCATTTTTGCACCAGCGGCAGCCCGACAGTCATGATCTGGTCGGCACGAACACACAGGTCGAAACCGAGATTGTAGGCCGGCAGCCGCCGCAGATTGTGGGCGAATTCCGGAGCCTGCGACAGCTCGTCCGGCATGGTATGAAGGATGCGGCGGACGGCCCTCACCCCCTCGATCCCGGCCAAGGTCTGCAGCCAGTCGGCGAAGTCCGGGTATTCCGGCCGGCCGCCGGCGATGGCGCCAATCACCCTGGGATGCACCTTGGTCATGAAGCGCGTCTCGCCCTCGATATCGGTCTCGTCGACGTCGACCTCCATGTGTAGCGCAGTGTCGATGCCAAGGCTTTCGGCCTGGGCGAAGTATTCGTCGACTGGCCATTGCCGGTTGATGGTCGGCTCCTCCGAGAGCCACGGATAGGAGAACTTGTCGAGATAGACGAGGTGCAGATGGGTATCGATGATCGCCATGGCCCTATCCGAATCGGTCCTCCGTGGGCGCTGCCGTGCGATGAGTTTTTATCACGTGTCGCGGCAGCATACCGCATCGTGGTCGGGGGCGGGGTGGTTGTCCAGTCATTCGCGCCGATGCGCCGTGATATCTGGTCGGATGCGGAACTAACATGTTAGGCTCATCCCACGATATCCGTTTAGCCATTCAACATTGTGGAGAACTGACGTGGCCGATCTCACCGGCAAGATCACCCTCATCACAGCCGCCGCCCAGGGCATTGGCCGCGCTTCCGTCCTGGCCTTCGCCAGGGCCGGAGCCCAGGTGATCGCAACAGATATCAACGCCGAAAAGCTCAAGGAGCTGGAAGGCACGCCCAACGTCACGACCCGGGTCCTCAATGTGCTCGATGCCGATGCGGTCAACCAGGCGGTCGCCGAAATCGGTCGCATCGATGTGCTGTTCAACTGCGCGGGCGTCGTCCACAACGGCAACATTCTGGAGATGCCCGACAAGGACCTGCAGTTCGCTTTCGAGCTCAATGTCTTGGCGCAGATCCGCACCATCCAGGCGATCCTGCCGCAGATGATCGAGCGCGGCGACGGCGCCATCGTCAACATGGCAACGGTCGCCTCCTCGGTGAAAGCGGTGCCCAACCGCGCCGCCTACTCCATCTCCAAGGCCGCGGTCATCGGCCTCACCAAGTCGATCGCCGCCGACTACACCAGCAAAGGCGTGCGCGTGAACGCGATCTGCCCCGGCACTGTCGAAAGCCCTTCGCTACACGAACGCTGGGCGGCGACCGGCAATGTGGAGGAGGCCCGCAAGGCCTTCATCGCCCGCCAGCCCATCGGCCGCATCGCCCAGCCCGAGGAAGTGGCGGACCTCGCGGTCTATCTGGCCGGCGCTACCTATACGACCGGTCAGATCCATATCATCGATGGCGGCTGGACGGCGTAATCGGCTACCCCTCGCCGGCCTGCCGGCCACCCTCTCTCCAGAGGGGCGAGGGTCTCCTGGGTGGCACCGCCTCGCCCCATCGTCCCCTCGCCCCCTCTGGGGGAGAGGGGCAGGGTGAGGGGTAGCCGAGCACGTGGAGTCAAAAATGAAAATCACCGGTCTTCGAACCTTCGATCTCCGTTTCCCGACCTCGCAGGCGCTGGACGGGTCGGATGCGATGAATCCGGATCCGGATTACTCGGCCGCCTATGTTGTCCTCGAAACCGATGGCGCCCTCGAAGGCCATGGCCTCACCTTCACGATCGGTCGGGGCAATGAGGTGGTGGTCGCTGCCATCCAAGCCCTGCGCGGGCGCATCACCGGGCTTGAGCTCGCCTGGATCCGCGAGAATCCCGGGCGCTTCTGGCGTCACGTGACTTCCGACAGCCAGCTCCGCTGGATCGGGCCGGATAAGGGGGCGATGCACCTGGCGACCGGCGCCGTCGTCAACGCTGCCTGGGACCTGATGGCCAAGGCCGAGGGGAAGCCGGTCTGGCGGCTGGTCGCCGACATGAGCCCGGAAGAACTCGTTTCCATCATCGACTTTCGCTACCTGACCGACGCCATCACCCCCGAGGAGGCGTTGGAAATCTTCCGCAAGGCCGAGACGGGCAAGGCCGAAAGGATCGCCGAGCTCGAGGCCGTTGGCTATCCCTGCTACACGACCTCGGCCGGCTGGCTCGGCTACTCCAACGAAAAACTGACCCGGCTCGCGGAGGAGGCGGTCGACCAGGGTTTCTCCCACATCAAGATGAAGGTCGGCCGCGACCTCGACGACGATATCCGCCGGCTCGAGATCGTTCGCCGCATCATGGGCCCCGAGCGAAAGCTGCTGATCGACGCCAATCAGGTATGGGAGGTCGATCAGGCGATCGACTGGGTGCGCGAGCTAAAACCCTTCAATCCCTACTTCATCGAGGAGCCGACCAGTCCGGACGATATCGAGGGCCATCGCAAGATCCGCGAGGCGGTGGCGCCGGTAAAGGTCGCGACTGGCGAGATGTGCCAGAACCGTATCCTCTTCAAGCAGTTCATCACCCGCGGCGCCATCGACATCGTGCAGATCGATGCCTGTCGGATCGGCGGCCTCAACGAGGTGCTTTCCGTGCTGGTGATGGCGGCCAAATACAAACTGCCGGTCTGGCCGCACGCCGGCGGCGTCGGCCTCTGCGAATACGTCCAGCATCTGTCGATGATCGATTATCTGGTCGTATCGGGGACCAAGGAGGGGAGGGTGATCGAGTATGTCGACCACCTGCACGAGCATTTCCTCGATCCCTGCGTCATCCGCCAGGCCGCCTACATGCCGCCGAGCCGGGCGGGCTTTTCGATCGAAATGAAACCGGATTCCATCGCCGAGTACACGTTCGTCGGGTAGGGCGAAGCCTCGCAAACCTCACCACAGGTTCCCCTCTCCCCTCGTGGGAGAGGGTGCCGGCAGGCGGGTGAGGGGGATGCCACAAACAAGAGCCCCTGATCCGCCACCTTCTCCCTCGAGGGGGAAGGGAAGGGCGGCGGCCCGAGTTGTCAGAACAAGACCTAGCTAAGCTGAGCAACAGAGATTCCAGCTCAGGGAACCGGTGCCAAGCCCCATGCACGGCGTCATTCCGGCGAACGCCGGGATCCAGTTTGCTCAGCGTCGGTGGCCCCCTCATAGGTCCGCTGCGAGCTCACAGAGTACTGGATTCCGGCTTCCGCCGGACTGACGCAGGGGTTGGGGAAAGCCGTCGGAGTGGGCTCTAAAACAGCCGCAGCATCATCACCGCGGCAACAGCGATGACGGCGCCGGACGTCAGGCTGGCGGCGAGCAGCATTTGCTGGATCTCGCGCAGCCGGCGGCTCGCTTCCGTTTCGATCGGGGGCAGCATTCGCGTGCGTCTCCGGTCCTTGGCGACGTGCAGCCGGAGCTTGTCTCCAGCTGGCGATACGGTCGTGCGGCCCGTTCCGAAAGCGCCCAGATATGCCATTCCCACCTCCAAGCTGAGGCGAGGATGATGGCGAAATGCCAAGATTTCCAGGCGTTCCCGTTACGAGGCTTAATTATGTTCAAATGCGAGAACAATATAGTTAGCGATTCGCTGTCCCTGGGATCAGTAATGGTCCTAGGCGTGCACCAGATTTTGCCGCATCTCCCTGGGCGTTACGCCATAGGCGGTGCGGAAATGCTCGTAAAATTGGCTGAGCGAGGTGAAGCCGGAGTAGAACGCCACATTGGCGATCGACAAATTGCCTTCGAAAAGCAGGGACCGCGCCCGGACCAGCCGCATCCGGATCACGAACTGGCGCACCGATATCCGCATCACGTCGGTAAAGAGGTTCAGCGCGTAGTTGGGGTGTAGCCCCACGACCCTGGCGACGTCCTCGGCGCTCAGCGGTTCGCTGAGATGCTCGATGATATGTCGCACCATGGCGACCACATGGCGCAGCGGGGAGGCGGCCCGGGTCGTCGCGCCCGCCAGCTCGATCCATGGCGGCAGGAGATCGTCCCAGCCCACCAATGCCGTGCGCCTCAGCATGGTGCCGATTTCGGCCTTGAGGATGTCGGTGCGCTCCGGATTGCCGCTGCGGTAATCCTGGTACCAGCGCCGAAGCGTCGCCTGCTCGATGGCATCTGGGGTGAGGGCGATCACGCCGCCGCCGATCATCGTTTCGGTGAGCTTGCCCAGATGGGGCATGTGGAGGAAGGTATCGAGCGGCAGGTAAACATTGCACTGCCGCGAATCCCCGGTCGCGCCGCGGTCAAGACGCACCGCCTGGTGCGGGATGCCCGCCCAGAACAGGATCAGCCGCCCAGCCGGCACTGTCACCGGCTTGCCATCGAAAATGTAGTCCATCTCGCCAGCGCTCAGCCAGTTGATCTCGATGTGCCCGTGGGTGTGCTCGGACCCCATCAACTGCGGATCGAACCAGCGCATGCCGAAGCGGCCGAATGCGGCGCTGCCGGCGTAGAACTTGCGGTCAGGCCGCGGCATCGGCCGTGACGCCTGCTGTTGGTCGCCGTTCAATTTTCTCGGCGGTTCGATGAACGGCCTCCCGATCTTTAGAACCCGGAATAACTGATTAGGAAATCGGATTGCGTGGCCATGTGCAAGCGCTACGTTTCCAAACGCACGAACGTCGGCCGACCTTGAGGAGGGGGAGCCGAGGTGCCCATCGCATCTGTTCGAGTTCAGGGAGGAAACATGCATAGAGGCTATTTGACCCCGATCGGGGCCGGTCTACTGATCGGCGCGTCCGTGTTCGCCGTGCAGGCTCAGGAACTGGCGGCACCGACCACGCCGCCCGATCCCCCGAAATTCTTGGCACAGAGCCTGCCCACCTTCGTCGAGCCGAAGGACATTTTCGCTTTCAAGGCGCTGCCCGCCTACCACGAGCCTGATTGGGTGACCAAGCAGTTCGTCGACGCGGGCAAGCTGCCGCCGGTGAAGGACCGCCTGCCCAAGGAACCGCTGGTCTACAGCGCCGCCAACATGCCCGATGGCATCGGCACCTATGGCGACGTGCTGCGCCATGTGATCGGCGGCCGGCCGGAGGGTTGGAACTATTCGGCCGGCCAGACGCAGGGCTGGGGCGGCATCGACATCGCGCTCTCCGAATGCCTGACCCGGACCGGGCCGCTCTTCGAAGTCAAGGCTGACTCCCTCGAGCCGCTGCCCAACCTCGCCAAGAGCTGGGACTGGTCCAAGGACGGCCACCAGCTCACCATGCACCTCATCGAAGGCGCCAAGTGGTCGGACGGCGTGCCGTTTACCGCCGACGACCTGATGTTCTACTGGGAAGACAACGTCCTCGACCCCAATGTCAGCCCGCTCAACGGCGCCACGCCGGAAACTTTCGGCAAGGGCACGACGCTGAAGAAGGTCGATGACTATACGGTGCTTTGGACTTTCAGCAGCGCCTTCCCCAAGCAGATGCTCTACGCCATGGCCTATGGCACCTTCTGCCCTGGCCCCGCCCATGTGCTCAAGCCGCAGCACCCAAAATACTCGAAGAATACCTACGAGCAGTACAAGAATTCCGTTCCGCCGGAATTCCTCAACATTCCGACCATGGGCGCCTGGGTGCCGGTGGCCTACCGGCCGGACGACATCATCGTCATGCGGCGCAACCCCTATTACTGGAAGGTCGATTCCGACGGCAACCAATTGCCCTACCTCGACGAACTCGAATACAAGCTCTCGACCTGGGCGGACCGCGACGTGCAGGCAGTGGCCGGCACCGGCGATTTCTCCAACCTCGAGCAGCCCGAGAATTTCGTCGAGTCGCTGAAAAAGGCGGCCAATCCCTCGGCCCCGGCGCGCCTGCAGTTCGGCGCCCGCACGATCGGCTATTCGCTCTATCCCAATCTTTCGGGCAATGGCTGGGGCGAGCCCGATGCCCGGGGCCAGGCTGTCCGCGAGCTCGATCGCAACGAGGATTTCCGCCGGGCGATCACCTACGCCATCGACCGCGATCATCTTGATCAGTCGCTGGTGAAGGGGCCGTTCACCGCCGTTTATCCGGGCGGTCTCTATGCGGGCACCGCCTTCTACGACAAGGCCTCCACGGTCTACTTCCCCTTCTCGCTCGAGAGCGCCAAGGCGGAACTGGCAAAGATCGGACTGGTCGATACGGACGGCGACGGCATCGTCAACTTCCCCAAGTCCACGCCCGGCGTGGGCGGCCAGAACGTCCAGGTGACGCTGCTCATCAATGGGGATTACCAGACCGACAAGAGCGTCGGCGAGGGGGTGGTCGCGGCCATGCAGGCGCTCGGCATCAGTGTCCTGCCCAATATCGTGGCCGGCAACCAGCGGGACGCCCTGCAGCAGTCGGGCAAGTTCGACTGGGCGGTGATGCGCAACCAGTCCGAGCTGATCTCGGTGGTCCAGAATACGCCAACGCTCGCCCCGACCGGGCCCTCAACCTCCTGGAACCACCGTGCCGGCAAGGATGGCACTGTCGATCTGCTCCCCTGGGAGCAGCAAATGGTGGACGTGGTGGACAAGTTCATCGCCAGCCAGGACCCGGCCGAAAAGACGGAGCTGATGAAGCAGTACCAGAAGCTCTATACGACCTACCTGCCGGCCATCGGCCTCACCCAGTATCCGGGCGCGCTGATCGTCAACAAGCGCTTTGCCAACGTGCCCGCGGGAACGCCGATCTTCATGTTCAACTGGGCCGAGGACGCGGTCATGCGCGAGCGCATGTATGTGCCCAAGGACAAGCAGCAGAACTACGAGCTCTTCCCCCATACGCTGCCCGGCAAGCCCGGCATCGGCAACGGGCCGATCTCGTGATCGTCTCGATCGATTGGATGGGGGGCACGCTCCCCATCCAGCTTCCGCTTCCTTGCGATCCCAAGGTCCTGTAGATGCTCCGCTTCGTCATCATGCGGATCCTTGCCGCAATCCCCATTCTCATCCTGTTGAGCGTGGTGACCTTCATCATCATCAAGGCGCCGCCCGGCGACTATGGCGACTACATCCGCTCGATGCTGATGAACCAAGGGCACGCCACCTACGAGGCCGCCGAGGCCCAGGCCCAGGCCTATCGCGTCGCCCACGGGCTGAACCTGCCGCTGCCGCTGCAATATTTCAACTGGATCTGGGGCATCATCACCCGGTTCGATTTCGGGCAGTCCTTCTACTACAACCGGCCGGTGGGCGACGTGGTCGCCGAACGCCTGCCGCGCACGATTCTCCTGGCGCTGACCTGCCATTTTCTGGCCTCCGCGATTGGCATAACCCTCGGGGTCATTGCGGCCACCCGCCAGTACAGCTGGATCGATACCCTTTTCGGCTTCATCGCCTTTCTCGGCATGACCATTCCGCGCTTCCTCTTGGCGCTGATCATCATCTATGTCCTCGCCTTCAAGCTGAACGTGCAGGAGATCGGCAGCTTCTTTTCCGCCAAGTATGGCGGGGCGCCGTGGTCGTGGGACAAGTTCGTCGATCTCGTGCAGCACATCTGGCCGGTCGTCTTCATCGCGACCTTCGGCGGCCTCGCCTACAATATGCGGGTGATGCGGGCGAACCTGCTCGACGTGCTCAACGCCCAATATATCGAAACGGCTCGCGCCAAGGGTCTGTCGCAGGCTGCGGTGGTGCTGAAGCACGCGGTGCCCAACGCGCTCCATCCCCTCGTCGCCTATCAGGGCGTGGTGCTGCCCTATATGCTGACCGGCGAGGTCGAGGTCGCGATCGTCTTCGGGCTCGCGACGGTCGGGCCAGCCATCGTCGGCTCGCTCGGGGTCGGCGATGTCTGGGTGACGGCGACTTTCATGCTGGTGCTCTCGGCCACCCTGATTGCGGGCAATATCATCTCCGACGTGCTGCTCGCCTTGCTCGATCCGCGCATCCGGCTCGGAGGCGGGGCATGAACGAGCCGCATAGTCTCAACTCCTCCATTCCGCTGCCACCGGACGCCGAAGGCCCGATGCCGACGGCGGCGACCGAGGCGGTCGCCGATCAAGTCCCGGTTATCGCCGGCCGCCTGGCGCGCGACAACGAAGGCTATTTTGCGCTGGTCTGGCGCCGGTTCCGCCGCTCGTTCATTGGCATGATCGGGCTGGTCCTGGTTTTGGCGATGCTGATCATCGCAGTTTTCGCCGATTTCTTCGCCCCCATGGATCCCAACGCGCAGACCCTCTCCTTCGCGCCTCCCGATGCCATCAGCTTCGAGGGGCCGAAGGGCGGCTTCAGCCTCATCCCTTACGTCTATCCGATCGTTGAATTGCCCGATCAGCTCGATCCAGTGACCTTCCAACCCCTTACCGGACCGGACAAGGCCAATCCCACTACACTCGGGTTCTTTCCTCGCGGCTATGACTACCGGCTGTTCTGGATTATTCCCGCGAATATCCATTTCTTCGGCTCGACGAGCGACCACCCGTTCCACCTGCTTGGTACCGACAAGTTCGGCCGCGACATTCTCTCGCGCGGCATTGTGGGCTCACGCATCTCCCTGACCATCGCGCTGACGGTGGTTCTGCTCACCACCACGGTTGGCACGCTCGTGGGCATCAGCTCGGGCTACCTCGGCGGGCGGCTTGATGCCTGGGTGCAACGCTTCGTCGAGGTCGTGCTGGCCTTCCCGCAATTGCCGCTCTATTTGGCGCTGACCTCGCTGATCCCGATCACGGCGCCCTCAAACGTTTTTCTTGCCTTCGTTATCGGCGTGATCTCGGTTTTGGGCTGGGCGCAGCTCAGCCGCGAGGTGCGCTCCAAAACGCTGGCGCTGGCCCGCATCGAATATGTTCGCGCCGCGATCGCGGTCGGCTCCGGTGATTTCCGCATCATCACCCGGCACATCCTGCCGAACGTTTTGAGTCACATCATCGTGTCGGTCACACTTGCCGTGCCCTCGGTGGTGCTGCTTGAGAGCTTTCTGGGCTTCCTCGGATTTGCGGTAAAGCCGCCGCTGATCTCCTGGGGCTTGATGCTGCAGGATTGCGGCAACTTCTCCGTCATCGGGTCCTATCCCTGGATCCTCTCGCCGGTGCTCTTCGTCCTCGTCACCGTCTTTGCGTTCAACGCGCTGGGTGATGGCCTGCGCGACGCCATCGATCCCTATTGAGGCTGCGGCATGGTTGAAACGCTTCCCACCACCATTGCTTCCGAACGCCACGATCTCGGTGCCCATGGCCGCGAGCTGATCCTCGATGCACGCAACATCGCGGTCAACTTCAAGGTCGAGGGCGGCGTCGTCGAGGCGGTCAAGGACGTCTCCTTCCAACTGCACAAGGGGGAAACCATCGCCCTTGTGGGCGAATCCGGCTCCGGCAAGTCGGTGACGGCGCGCACGGTCATGCGCCTCCTCACCAAGCGGGCGACGGTCAGCCCCAATGCCCGCATCACCCTTGCCGGCAAGGACATCCTGAAGCTCGGCGCCGCCGAGATGAGAAAGCTCCGCGGCAACCAGGTCTCGATGATTTTCCAGGAGCCGATGAGCTCGATGAACCCGGTCTATACGATCGGCCAGCAGATCTGCGAGGTCATCCACCTGCACAACCGCGTCTCCCGTAAAGAGGCGATGGCGCGCGCCGAGGCCCTGCTGGAGGAGGTGCAGATCCCCGAGCCGGCGGCGCGGCTGAAGCAGTACCCGCACCAGCTTTCGGGCGGCCAGCGTCAGCGCGTGATGATCGCCATGGCACTGGCCAACCGCCCCGATATCCTCATTGCCGACGAGCCGACGACTGCCCTCGACGTCACCGTCCAGGCCCAGATCCTCAACCTTATCAAGGACCTCAAGGCCAAGTACGGCATGGCGGTGATCCTCATCACCCATGATTTGACGATCGTCCGGCAGTTCTCGGACTACGTCTACGTCATGCAGCAGGGCCGGGTGCAGGAGCACAACACCACCGAGGCGCTGTTCCGCAATCCGCAGCATGCCTATACGAGGCACCTCCTCGCCTCGGAGCCGAAGGGGGCGGCCAATCCGATCGCCGAGAACTCGGAAACCGTGCTCGAGGGGCGAGATGTCCGCGTCGCCTTTACGCTGAAGCGCGGCGGCATGTTCAAGCCCGACTTCTTTGACCTGGTCGCCGTCGACAACCTGAGCCTCAAGCTCAGGCGCCACGAAACGCTGGCGCTGGTCGGGGAGTCGGGCTCGGGCAAGACCACCTTCGGGCAGGCGCTAATAAAACTGATCCGGGCCAATGCCGGCGAGATCTATTTCGACGGCCAGCCGATCCACGACAAGTCGCGCAACGAGATGCGTCCGCTCCGGAGCCGGATGCAGATAGTCTTCCAGGATCCGTTCGCGAGTCTCAACCCACGCATGTCGATCCGGCAGATCATCGAGGAAGGGCTGATCGTCAACAACATCGGCGCCAATGGGCGCGAGCGGCTGGACCGCGTGCGGCAGGCACTGCGCGACGCCGGCATGCCCGACCTGGTGCTGCAGCGCTTCCCGCACGAATTTTCCGGCGGCCAACGGCAGCGCATTGCCATCGCCCGCGCCATCGCGATGGAACCCGAATTCATTCTGCTCGACGAGCCGACTTCCGCCCTTGATCTTTCGGTGCAGGCGCAGATCATAGATCTGCTCCGCAAGCTCCAGGACGAGAAGGGCCTCTCCTATCTTTTCATCTCGCACGACCTGAAGGTGGTCCGGGCGCTGTGCCACCGGGTCATGGTCATGCAGTTCGGCAAGGTGGTGGAGGAGGGGCCCGTGAGCGAGGTGCTTTCGCACCCCAAGACCGACTATACCCGCGCGCTCGTGCGCGCCGCCTTCGATATCGCAGCTTAGTTCTAGAAGAGGAAGAAATGGCAGCAACTCCCAAAGTTACCTTCATCGGTGCCGGTTCGTCGGTATTCATGAAAAACATCGTCGGCGACGTCCTGCAGCGGCCCGCATTGGCGGGTGCGCGCATTGCGCTGATGGACATTAACCCGCAGCGGCTCGAAGACAGCGAAATCATCGCGGGCAAGCTGATCCAGACGCTGGGTGTGCCGGCAACGGTCGAGACCTATACCAACCAGCGCGAGGCGCTGGACGGGGCCCACTTCGTGGTCGTCTGCTTTCAGATCGGCGGCTACGAGCCGTCGACCGTGGTCGATTTCGACATCCCCAAGCAGTATGGCCTGCGCCAGACCATTGCCGATACGCTCGGCATCGGCGGCATCATGCGCGGCATCCGCACCGTGCCGCATTTGTGGTCGATCTGCGAGGATATGCTCGAGGTCTGCCCCGACGCCGTGATGCTGCAATACGTCAACCCGATGGCCATCAACACCTGGGCGATCGCCGAAAAGTACCCGACGATCAAGCAGGTTGGCCTCTGCCACTCGGTGCAGGGCACGGCCATGGAATTGGCCCACGACCTCGACATTCCCTATGAGGAAATCCGCTATCGGTCGGCTGGCATCAACCACATGGCGTTCTATCTCAAGTTCGAGCACCGCCAGCCGGACGGCTCCTACCGGGACCTCTACCCCGACCTGTTCAAGGCCTATCGCGAGGGCCGCGCGCCCAAGGCCGGCTGGAACCCGCGCTGCCCCAACAAGGTGCGCTACGAGATGATGACGCGGCTCGGCTACTTCGTCACCGAGAGCTCCGAGCATTTCGCCGAATACACGCCCTATTTCATCAAGGACGGCCGCCAGGACCTGATCGAGAAGTTCGGCGTGCCGCTCGACGAATACCCCAAGCGCTGCATCGAGCAGATCGCCAAGTGGAAGAACACCTCGGAGGAATACCGCAAGGCCAACACCATCGAGGTGAAGCAGAGCAAGGAATACGCCTCCTCGATCATGAACTCGGTGTGGACCGGCGAGCCCTCGGTCATCTACGGCAATGTGCGCAATAACGGCGTCATTTCCTCGCTGCCCAACAAGGCCGCCGTCGAGGTGCCGTGCCTGGTGGACGCCTCGGGCATCCAGCCGACCTATATTGGCGACCTGCCGCCGCAGCTCACCGCGCTGATCCGCACCAACATCAACGTCCAGGAACTGACGGTTGCGGCGCTGATGGAGGAGAATAAGGAGCACATCTACCACGCCGCGATGATGGATCCGCACACCGCCGCCGAGCTCGATCTCGACCAGATCTGGAACCTCGTCGACGACCTCCTCGCCGCCCATGGCGACTGGCTGCCGGCCTGGGCCCGCCAGCCGAAGAAGGCCCGCGTGGCCTGATCTTCGCACCAAAGGGACCATGATCACGTGAGGCTGTCATCGCCGCGCCGGCATTTTTGTTCGGGCGCCTTGCCACCTCGTCATCCCCGGGCTTGACCCGGGGACCCATGCTGCCTTGCCCGTACCTCCAGCGGACTGGCGAGGCATCATGGGTGGCCGGGTCAAGCCCGGCCATGACGGGGGAGGGCGCGGTGAATGCTTCAACTCGAAGGGGATCATGCTCTGGGGGTGAGCCTTTGACCCGCCACTTGGCGCTACCGCACTCACCCCACCAGTTCGTCGATCGAAACCCCAAGCGCTTTCGCCAATACCTTGAGCACCTCGACGGTCGGCTCGCGGGCGCCGGTTTCGAGTTCGGCGAGATCGTCCTCCAGCAGTTTGGTCCGGTCGGCCAACAGCGTCAGGCTCATGCCGCGCCGCTCGCGCCAGAACCGGATCGGGTTTTCGCCCTCGGATGGGCGGGGGCTCCGGCGGGGGTGATAGGGTGGGGCATCGTCCTCGATCTCGACGCCGGCCGCCGCGGCCGCCCTGACCAGCGCCTCATAGTCAGGCTCCGCCAAGACGACCATGCGCTCACCGCTCGGCGTGATGATGATTTGCTTCTTCATTGCCTGCCTCCGCCCCGCTGATGCTCGGCCCGGCGGCCCCGCCGGCGCAAGCACTTTTCGGATTTGGTTGCCAAACCGCCGCAATTGGCTAGTCTTAAGCGGCTTGGGCGACTTCTCATCTTTCCGAAAGCAGTACCGGATGCCTCACCTCACCCGCCGCGGCTTCGTCGTGCTCGGCGCCGCCTTCACTCTCAGCGCCTGCAACGAGGCGCAATTCACGACCGTGACGCCAGCCGTCGAGGCGACGCCAGCCGAGATGGTCGATGCCATCAATGAGGTGCGCAAGCAGAACGGCGCCAAGCCGCTGGTCTTCAGCACGATGCTCGCCGAACTGGCGCAGCGGCAGGCCCGCGCCATGGTTTCGCACGATACGATGTCACACGATTTCGGCCCCGGGCTCGACCTGCGCGATCGCGCCACGGATGTGGGCTATCATGGACCGATCGGGGAAAACGTCGCCGCCGGCCAGCGCACGGTCGAGGACACGATCACCGCCTGGATGAACTCGCCCGGCCATCGCTACACCTTGCTCTCCGACATGTGGACGAGCGTCGGCATGGTCGTCGCCAGCGGCAAGCCGAACAGCCGCTACGGCCTGTTCTGGGCCGCGGATTTCGGGACGAGCTGAAGGGCGGCGGTTCAGCCTGCCTTTGCCGTATTCTCCGCCTCGTGGTGAGCCTGTCGAACCACGGGCAACGGGGCGGGAGACCTCGTCCTTCGACAAGCTCAGGATGAGGTCTTGAGAAGGTGGCATTCTCCGGAAAGGCGAGCGCTTTATTGTCCTCACGTCACGCTCAGCGTCCGCCGCACCGCCTCGCGCCAGCCCTTGAGTTTCTTCTTCCGCAGCTTTTCATCCATCTTCGGATGGAACTGGCGGTCGAGCGCCCAGCGCTTGGCAAAACCCTCCATGTCGGGCCAGACCCCGGCCTTGTAGCCGGCGAGCCACGCCGCCCCGAGCGCCGTGGTTTCGAGGATTGTCGGCCGGTCGACCGGCGCATCGAGGATATCGGCGAGGAATTGCATCGCCCAGTCGGAGGCAACCATCCCGCCATCGACCCGCAACACCGTTTCCCGGCCCATGCCCTTCCAGTCGCCGCGCATGGCTTCCAACAAGTCGGCGGTCTGGTAGCTGACAGCCTCGAGCGCCGCGCGCACCAGTTCCGGGCCCGTGGTGTTGCGCGTGAGCCCGTAGATGGCGCCGCGCGCCTTCGCGTCCCACCAGGGCGCACCCAATCCCACAAAGGCCGGCACCAGGTAGACGCTCTGGTTGCCGTCGGCACTCGCCGCAAGCCTGTCGCTTTCGGATGAGTCGGCCATCAGCTTCAGTCCGTCGCGTAGCCACTGGATGCTGGCGCCGGCGATGAAGATCGCGCCTTCAAGCGCGTAAGTGGTCTTGCCGTCGAGCCGGTAGGCAATGGTGGTGAGCAGCCTGTGTTTGGAGCGCACCAAGTCCGTGCCGGTATTGAGCAGCGCAAAGCAGCCCGTGCCATAGGTCGATTTAATCATGCCGGGCGAAAAGCAGGCCTGCCCGATGGTCGCCGCTTGCTGGTCCCCGGCGACGCCCCGGATCGGGATGGCCGCGCCCAGGATCTCGGGCTCGGTGGTGCCGAAATCGTCGGCGCAGTCCTTGACCTCGGGCAGCATGGCGCGCGGGATCTTCAGCAGCCCCAGTAGCTCGTCGTCCCAATCATTGGTTTCGATGTTGTACATCAGCGTGCGGCAGGCATTGGTCGCGTCGGTCGCATGCACCTTGCCGCCGGTCAGCCGCCAGATGAGGTAGCTGTCGACGGTACCGAAGCAGAGTTCGCCGCGCTCGGCGCGTTTTCGCGCGCCCTTCACGTTGTCGAGGGTCCAGGCGAGTTTGGTGCCGGAAAAGTAGGGGTCGAGCAGCAGCCCGGTCCTGCGGGCAAAGATCTTCTCACGCCCAGCCTGCCGCAGCTTTTCGCACATGGCTGCGGTGCGCCGATCCTGCCAGACAATGGCGTTGTGGATCGGCCTTCCGGTCGCGCGCTCCCAGACGATGGTGGTCTCGCGCTGGTTGGTGATGCCGATGGCGGCGATGTCAGCGGCGGTGATGTTGGCGTTCTGCAGGGCGGCCTTGGCCGAGGTGAGGCACGACGCCCAGATCTCGTCCGGCACATGCTCCACCCATGCCTCTTGCGGAAAATGCTGGGTGAACTCCATCCGTCCCAGCCCGGCGATCCGCTGCTGCTCGTCAAAGACGATCGCGCGGCTCGATGTCGTTCCCTGGTCGATCGCCAGTACGTATCCGCTCATTTGTCCCCCGCTGTTGCCGCCAGCTAAAGATTGGGTGCCTTCAGCCCGACCGGCCCCATGCTAGGCTGCGGCCTTGGCAATCTGAATGGCGACATATCCCGCAAGCGCCGCCTTCTCATTTTCCCGCATGCGCAAACCGAGCTTGGTGCGGCGCCAGAGGATGTCTTCGGCACTGCGGGCCCATTCGTAGCGGATGAGATAGTCCACCTCGCGGGCGGTAAGGCCCGCACCGAAATTCTGCCCGAGTTGGACCATCGCACGGGCATCCCCGAGCAGCACCGCGGTCTTGGTGCCGTAGAGCCGGACCAGCCGCATGATCAGCAGGGCCGAGATCCCCGGATAGCGCATTGCCGTACGCGACACCTCGCCGGCAAAATCGGTGGGCGTGAAGTCGCCCCCCGGCAGTTTTGCCGTTTTCGTCCATGGCTTGCCGCGCTTGCCCAGCGCCGATTCGATCCGCTCCATCGCTTCTTCGGCGAGCCGCCGGTGGGTCGTCAGCTTGCCGCCGAAAATGGCCAGCGCCCCCGGCGCGCCCTCTGGCTTGTCGAGCTTGAGCACATAGTCTCGCGTCGCTTCCTGGGCGGCGGAGGCGTGATCGTCGAACAGCGGCCTGACGCCGGAATAGGTCCAGACGACCTCGTCCTTCGTCACCGGCTTGCGGAAATATTCGCTGGCCGCGGCGCAGAGATAATCGATTTCCTGTTCGGTGATCTCGACCTTGGCCGGGTCGCCCTCATAGTCGACGTCGGTGGTGCCGATTAGGGTGAAATCATCCTCATAGGGAATGGCGAAGATGATGCGGCCATCGGCGTTCTGGAAAATGTAGCTGCGGTCGTGCTGAAAGTGCTTGGTCACCACGATGTGGCTGCCCTTGACCAGTCGCACATTGTGCGCCCCGTTCTGGCCCATGGCCTCGAGGAGCACCTGGTCGACCCAGGGCCCGGCGGCATTGACGAGGAATTTGGCCCGCACGGTTTCCATCTCGCCGGTCGCCATGTTCTCCATCACGACGGTCCAGAGGCCCTGTTCGCGCCGGGCTGAAACGACCTTGGTGCGGACCTTTATCGTTGCGCCGCGATCGGCTGCGTCGCGCGCGCAAAGTACCACCAGCCGGGCGTCGTTCAC
Source organism: Devosiaceae bacterium (assembly GCA_035493835.1). Classification (GTDB taxonomy): domain Bacteria; phylum Pseudomonadota; class Alphaproteobacteria; order Rhizobiales; family Devosiaceae; genus DASZTU01. The sequence continues at coordinate 7,463 of DATJHO010000015.1, read as the reverse complement.
CCAGCAGTCGGAATATTCGAAGCCGGTGCGATAGCCCGCTTTCAGCGGCTGTCCGGCCGGATCCTTGCTGAGATCGAGCGTCTTGGTGGGCGGCAACAGCTTCCGGCCGCCGAGCTGATCATACATCAAAAGGCCCGCACGCAGCACGAAGGCGGGGCGCAGCCCCTTGTGGTGCGGCAGCACGAAACGGAGCGGCCAGATGATGTGGGGGGCCGCGGCCCATAGCACCTCGCGCTCGGCCAGCGCCTCGTGCACGAGACGGAATTCATAGTGCTCAAGATAGCGCAGGCCGCCGTGGATCAGCTTGGTCGCGGCCGAGGACGTGCCGGAGGCGAGATCGTTCATCTCGGCGAGCATCACCGAAAAACCGCGGCCGGCCGCATCGCGCGCTATGCCGCAACCGTTGACGCCGCCGCCGATCACGAAGATGTCCACGGCCCCGCCGTCGCTGCTATCTGAAATTGCCATCACGAGCTCCTACCCGTTCTCGGTAACGCCCGCCGCCGCAATATTCAATGCGCCATGCCGCCACGCGACTTACGGATCGTTGCCGATTTGTCATGTCCGGCCGATCGCTTGCTTGACGTTGCAGAGCCGACGGTGTCAGGTCGCATGTTCCTTCCCCCACCCGACCAGCTTCATGCTCTCGATCATCAACGTCGTCATCCCGATTTTTGCTTTGATCGTGTTCGGGTATTTGGCTGTGCGCCTCAAATTCTACCCCATTCGCGGGGTCGATGCGTTGATCGTGTTCGTCAACAACTTCGCGACGCCCTGCCTGTTGTTCGAATCGATGGCGACCTCCGATTTTCGCAGTGTGTTCAACATCGCAGTCATTGCGCCGTTCTATGCTGGCGCCTTGTTTTCGCTGGCGGCGGGGACTTTCATCGCCTTGCGGCTGTTCCGGAATGGCATCGAGGACGCGATTTCTTCGGGCTTTGCCGCAATGTTCACCAACACATTGCTGGTCGGCTTTCCGATTATTCAGCGCGCCTACGGTGGTCCAGCCATGCCGACGATATTTTCGATCGTCGCCTTTCACGGCTCGATACTGCTGACGAGCGGCATGCTGGCGATGGAGTTGGTCAAGGGCGATGGCGGTTCGCTGGCGCGCACACTGGTCATAGCCTTCCGGCGAATCGCTTCCAATCCGCTGATCTGGGGGATCGCGGGCGGTGTCATCGTCAATTTCGCCAATTTCACCTTGCCCGAGGCCGCCAACGCATTCCTCGTCATGATGGCCAACGCCGTTTCGCCGGCGGCCCTGTTCGGCATCGGCGGCGCGCTCAACGAGTACAAGTTCTCGGAGAGCTGGCTGCAGGCGCTGGTGATGAACTTTTTCAAGCTCATCCTGCACCCGCTGATCGCCTGGGTGCTGATGGTGCCGATCCTGCACGTGGACCCGCACATCGCCCGTTATGGCGTGCTGCTCGCCGCCATGCCCAGCGGCATCAACGCCTATGTTTTTGCGACCTATTATAACCGTGGCACTGGTGTTGCCGCCAACACGCTCCTGATCGGCACCATCGCCTCGGCGGTCACGGTCACGGCCTGGCTGTTGTTTCTGGGCTAGGATTGGCCGCACACTAGACTATCGAGCCCACCCCTTGGGTCGACAGCGTCGGCGGGCCGGGCTAAGAAAAGAGCCTCACCGCAGCTTTTCCAAAACGGCCGGGAGACGAGCCATTTCTGCTGAAATCTTGATGACCCAGAACCTCCTCAAGAGCTGCGCCGATGCGCTCGAGGAAAAATTCACCGTGCACAAGCTGTTCGCGGCGCCGGATAGCGAGGCTTTGCTTCGGGAGGTCGGCCCGCGCATTCGCGCCATCGCCGGCGGCAAGGTCGACGCCGCCTTGATGGACCGGCTGCCCAAGCTCGAGATTATTTCCAATTTCGGCGTCGGCTACGACACCATCGATACCGCCGCGGCCAGGGCGCGCAACATTCGCGTGACCAACACGCCCAACGTGCTCAATGACGCGATGGCCGAGATCACCATCGGTCTGATGATCTCCCTCGCCCGAAAACTGCCGCAGGCGGATCGCTTCGTGCGCGAGGGCAAATGGCGCCAGGCCGGTTTTCCGCTGCAAAGCGAGCTCACCGGCAAGGCCCTCGGCATCCTCGGCCTCGGCCGCATCGGCAAGGAGGTGGCCCTCCGGGCTCAGGCCATGAAGATGCGCGTCGTTTATCACGGCCGGCATGAGCAGCCGCGCGAGCCCTATGTCTATTACGGAGACCTCACCGAGATGGCGCGGGCGGTCGACTGGCTGCTGCTGATCGCGCCGGGCGGCAAGGCGACCGACAAGATCGTTTCCCGCGAGGTGCTTGAAGCACTGGGGCCGGAGGGGAGGCTCGTCAATATGGGCCGCGGCTCGCTGGTCGACCAGGACGCTATGGTCGAAATGCTGCAATCCGGGGCGCTGGGCGGCGCGGCGCTCGATGTTTTCGCCGACGAGCCCAATGCTCCCGAGGCCCTGTTCGGGCTCGATAATGTTGTGCTTTCCCCGCATCAGGGCAGCGCCACCACCGAGACGCGCTACGGCATGGGGGCGCTGGTGGTCGCCAATCTGGTAGCCCATTTCAACGGCGACCCGCTGCTCAGCCCGGTGGTCTGATCCATTCTCTTCCCCTCTCCCCTTGCGGGAGAGGGGCGGTTTCCTGGCGAATTGTTGAGGAGGCAAGAATGCGGGCTTGGTGGCGCGGCGGGGTTATCTATCAGGTTTACCCCCGCTCGTTTCAGGACAGCGATGGCGATGGGATCGGCGATCTGCCGGGGCTGCTGCGGCGGCTCGACCACATCGCCTCGCTCGGCGTCGATGCGCTCTGGCTGTCGCCGATTTTCGAGAGCCCACAAGAGGATATGGGCTACGATGTCTCCAACTACACCGACATCGACCGGCTGTTCGGGAGCCTTGAGGATTTTGACGAACTGATCGCCCGGGCCCACGCGCTGGGGCTGAAGGTTATTATCGATCAGGTCCTTAGCCACACTTCGGACCGGCACCCCTGGTTCCGCGAGAGCCGGGTTTCCAGGGTTAATTCGCGGGCCGACTGGTATGTCTGGGCCGATCCCAGGCCGGACGGCACGCCGCCCAATAACTGGCCCTCGGTGTTCGGCGGCCGGGCCTGGGAATGGAATCCGGCCAGGCGCCAGTATTACCTGCACAATTTCCTCACCTCGCAGCCCGACCTCAACTTCCATTGCGAGGCAGTGCAGGAGGCGGTGCTCGACGTCATGCGCTTCTGGCTGGAGCGAGGCGTCGACGGATTTCGTTTCGATACTGTTAACTATTATTTCCATGACGTGCATTTGCGCGACAATCCGCCGGTGGAGCGCGAGGAGCATCTGCCCTACGCCATCAACCCCTATGACATGCAGGAGCACAAATACTCCAAGAGCCGGCCGGAGAACGTCGCCTTCCTTAAGCGCATCCGGAAACTGCTGAACGAATTTCCCGGCAGCACCTCGGTCGGGGAGGTCGGCGACAGTCACAAGGCCGTGGCGCTGATGGCCGAGTATGCTTCGGGCGGCGACAAGCTGCACATGTGCTATTCGTTCGAGTTTCTTGGCAATCAGTTCACCGCTGCTCAGTTCCGCGGCAGGATCGAGGCATTCTTTGCCGCCAGCAGCGACGGCTGGCCGTGCTGGACCTTTTCCAATCACGATGTCGATCGGCACGTGAGCCGCTGGGCGGCGCATGGGGAGAGCCCGATGGCGCTGGGGCGCGAGGCGGCGGCCCTGCTGCTCTCGCTTCGCGGATCGGTCTGCCTCTATCAGGGCGAAGAGCTCGGCCTGCCCCAGACCGAGATGCTGTTCGAGGAACTGACCGATCCGCCCGGCATCCGCTTCTGGCCCGAATACAAGGGCCGCGACGGTTGCCGCACGCCGATCCCATGGGAGGACGGTCCTTCGCCCAATGGCTTTACCACCGGCAAGCCATGGCTGCCGATCAAGCCGCCGCAATCGGCGCTGAACGTTGCCGGGCAGAACCTCGATGACGCCTCGATGCTGGCCTTTTATCGGCGGCTGATCGCCTGGCGGAAGGAGCATGATGCGCTGCTCGATGGCGGCATCGCCTTCCTCAAGCTGCCCGAGCCGATCCTCGCTTTTCGGCGCACGGCGGAGACGGGCAGCATGCTTTGCGTCTTCAATCTGTCGCCGGAGGCCAAAGCCCTCACCGTGACCGGCCTGTGGGATGGCGTGGCCCCCGCCGCGGTTTCCGAGCGCGCCAGCTTGAGCGGCGACAAGCTTGCCTTGGGCCCCAACGGCTTTGCCTTCATCCCCGAGCCTGTGGGAGCGGCCGCGGCACTGGTGAAGTTCGCCGGTGACCCTCTCGCCCCCTGAGGCGAGAGGGAGGCATGCGCAGATGACGTGGCTTAGGCCCCGATCGTGCGGTGCGCGACCGTGAACGGTTCTAGCATGGCGGGAGTGAGCTCGATGCCGAGGCCGGCGCCATCCGGGACGGAGACGGTGCCGTCGGCGTTCACCACGGGTCTCCCGGCCAGTTCGAGCAGCGGATGCGGGCCGACATCGTATTCGAGATAGGGGAAGGGCCCAATGGAACCCACCCGATGTTCGGGCAAAGTGGCAATGAAGTGCAGGGCGGCGTGGAAGTTGACCGTGCTGCCCCAGACATGCGGAACGATCGGCCGGTCATAGATATCGGCCACCGCGGCCACGTGCTTGATGCCGCTCAAGCCGCCACAGATGGCGATATCGGGTTGCAGCACATCCATCAGGCCATCCCGGAGGAAGGGCAGGAACTGTGCCGCGCTGGTGAGGCCCTCGCCGCCGGCCAGCATCGGTTGGATGTGCTGCGCCACCAGGCGGTAGCCTTCGATATCGGAGGGGATCGTCGGCTCTTCGATCCAGAGCGGGGCCGCTTCCTGCATCAAGGCGGCCGTGGCGATGGCGCGCCGCGGCGTGCAGGACTGGTTGAAGTCGACCATCAGGGCGGCGTCCTTGCCGATCTGCCGGCGGGCGCCCAGCGCCGCGGCGACGTCATCGGCCGGATTGAAGCCGCTGCGCAGCTTCAGCCCCTTGAAGCCTTCCTTCAGATAGCTGTCGATCTCCCGCTCGAAGTCGCGATAGGGGTGCCCGCCGGGCTTGAAGAACGGGCCGCTGGCATAGGCCAGCAGCCGGTCGCGCCGGGCGCCGCCGAGCAGCGTTGAGAGCGGCACGCCATAAGCGCGCGCGGTCAAATCGTGCAGCGCCATGTCGAGCGCGGCGATCGAGACGATGGCGGCATCGCCTTCATTCGACTCGCGCATGGCCTGCCAGAGCGCGCCGATATGGGTGGGATCCTTGCCGATGAGGTGACGGGCCAGGTCCAGTTCGATGATGGCCGCCGCCGATGCCGGCTTGACCCAGGCCTCTCCCCAACCGGAGAGCCCGCCTGCCACGATCTCGACCAGCAGCGTATCGCGGCTGGGAAAGGAGATCATTGCATTGCCGATCGGCTCGGCCAGCGGCGCCGAGAGCAGATACAGCCGAATTTCGGAAATCTTCACGATGGCGTCACTTCCTTGAGGGTGGTCGTGGTCGAAGGCTTGGCTCCCATCAGGTCACGCATGCTGTAGCCCAACAGGAAGATGGCGGCAGCGGTGACCGCCATTGCCGCCGCAAGGAACACCAGGGCGCCCGAAAAGCCGCCCGTCGCGTCCCGCACCCAGCCGATAATGGCCGGGCCGAAGAAGCCGCCGGTGCTGCCGACCGAGTTGATGAGCGCAATGCCGGCGGCAGCGGCGGTTCCCGTCAGCAGTGTGGACGGGAAAATCCAGATGGTCGGAGACGCACCGCCGATGCCGGCCGCCCCGATCGTCAGGCCGATGAGGCCGATTATCGGGTTGCTGGTAAGAGCGGCCAGCAGGAAGCCGACGGCGCTGACCAGGAACGGCCCGGCCGTATGCCAGACGCGCTCCCCGGTCTTGTCCGAATGGCGTCCGACCACGATCATGGCAATCGCCATGAAGGCAGGGGGAATGGCGGCGACGAAGGCGGTCTGCAGATTGGACAGGCCGCCCATCTGCTTGACGAATTGCGGCATCCAGATCGCGATCCCGGTGGTGCCGATCACGAGGCCCACCGCAACCACGCAAGTCAGCAGCACGCGGGGATCCACCAGCGCCCGGCCGACGGAGAAGTGCTCGACCTTTTCCTGTGCCTCGCGCTCGCTATCCAGCCGCTGATTCAGCCATTGCCGCTCGTCTTCGTCGAGGAACGACGCCGTCTTGGGGGAATCCGGCAGGGCGAAGAGCACCACCAGGCCCATGATGATCGCCGGCAGCCCTTCGATCAGGAATAGCCATTGCCAGCCATGGAGGCCGGCAAGATGATCGAAATTCTGCAGGATCAGGCCCGAAATCGGGGCGCCAAACACCGAGGCCAGCGGCACGGCCACGTTGAAGGATCCGAACATCTGGCCGCGATAGGCGCGCGGGAACCAGAGGGTCAGGTAAAAGATGATGCCGGGAAAGAAGCCGGCCTCGGAAGCGCCCAGCAGGATGCGCACGATATAATAGCTGGCCGGGCTCCAGACGAAGGCGGTTAGGGCCGACAGCACGCCCCAGGTCAAGAGAATGCGCGCGATCCACCGCCGCGCACCGACCCGCGCCAACATGAGGTTGCTCGGCAGTTCGCACAACACATAGCCGAGGAAGAAGATGCCGGCGCCAAATCCGAACGCCGAGGCGGTGAAGCCAAGGTCCTGATTCATCGTCAGGGCGGCAAAGCCGATATTCACCCGGTCGAGGAATGCCGCGAGGTAGCACAGCATTAGAATGGGCAGGATTCGCTTGGCGGCCTTGTTTATGACGTCTGTTCTTTCGCCCATTCTCTGGGGGTCCTCCTCCGGATTCAAAGCCTGGGTATGGCTTTGCGCCGCCGTAGCAACATTGACATTTTCAATCAAATGAGTTTTTCAAAGGCACCAGTATAGGAAATTCCAAAGTGCGAATGACCTTGGCCCAGGTTGAAGCCTTCTTTTGGACCGTTCAGCTTGGTTCGGCGCAGAAGGCGGCGCGGCATCTAAACCTTTCGCAGCCCACAATCTCTTTGCGCCTCAAGGACTTGAGTGTGGCGCTCGGGGCCGAGCTGCTGGAGCGATCGAGCCATGGTCTCGCCATGACCGCCGAAGGCCGTGCCCTGCTGCCGCGCATCAAGGTGATCATGAGCGAGGTGCGCGCGATCCAGGATCACGATTCGGCCCGCGAAATCGTCGGCTCGATCCGCGTCGGCCTTGCCGAAGGATTTGCGGTGACGTGTTTGGCGCCCTTGTTGGCCGGCTTGCTGGAAGACCACCCGGCGCTGCAGCCCGAATGGGTGGTTTCGACCAGCACTACGCTTGAGGCGGCCCTGCTCGAGGACAAGATCGACATCGCAATCCTCCTCAATCCGCTGGGGCACGAAAAGCTGACCCTCAAGCTTTTGGGGCTGCAGCCGACCCATTGGGTCGCGCCCGCCG
>DATJHO010000014.1:0-19990 GCA_035493835.1 Devosiaceae bacterium | reverse complement strand
CGGCCATCGTGACCGGCTGCGAGAACGCTTTACCCACGCGGGCGCCGACAGTTTTTCTGACGCCGAACTGCTCGAGATCGTCCTCCACGTGGTCATCCCGCGCCGGGACACCAAGGAACTGGCCAAGCAATTGCTCGCTCGATTCGGCTCGTTCTCCGGCGTGCTGGCAGCGCCGCAAGAGCAGTTGCTGAAATTCAAGGGCCTGGGCGAGATCACGGCGAACCACCTTAAGGTGATCCAGGGCGCGGAACAGCGCTACGCCCACGACAAGGTCGTCCTCGACAAGCCGATCCTCAGTTCCTGGGCGGCGCTCATAGATTACTGCCGGGCGCAGATGGCGTTCGAGGATATCGAGCAGTTCCGCATCCTGTTCCTCGACAAGAAGAACCGGCTCATCGCCGACGAAGTGCAGCAGACCGGCACCGTCGATCACACGCCGGTCTATCCGCGCGAAGTGATCCGCCGCTCGCTCGAGCTCAATGCCACGGCGGTGATCCTGGTCCACAACCATCCCTCGGGCGATCCCGCGCCCTCCTCGGCAGAGGTGCAGATGACGCAGGCGATCACCGACGTGGCAAAGCCGCTCGGCATCACCGTCCACGATCACATCATCATCGGCAAATCCGGCCACGCCTCGCTACGCGGGCTGAAGCTTTTTTGACCAATCGTTGTCGTTCGCGGCCAATCCCTCATCCGGCGCTGTGCGCCACCCTCTCCCTCATGGGGAGAAGGAAGGAAGGGGCTCGGCTTGCACAACATCCTTCCCTCTCCCCTTGAGGGAGAGGGTGCCGGCAGGCGGGTGAGGGGTGGGCCAAGAACGCCGCGGCTCAGTCCGTAGTGACCCGCGTTTCTCCCCGCCGCGGCTGCAACTTCGCCCGCGCTGTCTTCACCAGCTTCAGCAGCTTTTCATTGCCCTTGATCCTGGCCCTCAGCGCCAGCCACTGCCGGTGCGCGGCGACGATCAGGCTCCCCTTGGCCGAGAGCGGCACGTAATGGCTGTTGAGCCCGACCTGCACATTGCACCAATGCCGCTTCTCGTCGGTAAAGCCGTTGCCCATGTCGAAAACGCGAAAACCCTCATCGAACACCTGCTGCATGACGCGCAACAGGCACTGCTTGCCGGGCGAGCCGCCCTGGATGCGCTCGTCGTCGCTCATCGAGGAAATGAGGCAGAACAGCCGATCGCCAAAGGCGATGTTGTAGCGGACGGCTACGATCTCGCCATCGAGCCGCAGCACATGCAGCACCACCCTCACCTTTGAGGCTGGCGCGACCGTATCGGCATAGAACCGGGCGATGTCGGCAGGCGCAAACGGGTCTTTGATCCCCATGATTTCGAAGCGCCGGGCGCGCTGGCGGAACATTTCGTCGAGCACCGCTGGTGCCGCCGCTTCGCCGCTGGTCACCGTCTCGAATTCGACCTTGCCCAAGGCCGCGAGCCGATCGCCGTGCTGGCGATCGTGCTTGCGGCGGGATTTTGTGCGCTGGGTGCTGTCAGCGTCGTTCCAGCTCGAAAACGCCGACCGGTAAAGGGTTTCGACCGGCAGCGACTGCCCCAATTCGGCAAAGAGGCCGGCAATGCCCTGGACCTGCTCCGGCACCGTGCCCAAGAACACCAGGTCCGCGCCCTTCAGTTCCCCGAACACACCCCGCCAGAACGCCCGCCGCTCATCAGCGGTGAGCCGCGTGAACAGCGCCACATCGAGGAGCGGCGCGCCGCAGCCGACATGACTGCCGGGAAACCATGAATAGACTTTCACGCCCGCGCGGGCGGTGCGATGCAGCGGCAACAGCGCGACTGGCTGGCCGGCCAACGAGGCGACAAGATAGAGCTGGTCCTTTTCGGCGATCTGCCGCGCCTCGACCCAAAGGCGAATGAAATCGTAGCTCTGGCCGGGCGATTCGATGCCCCCGGCCTCGAGGCCGCGCCAGATCGTCTGGACATCCTCGATGCAATGCGTGCTCGAAACGCTCAGCGGCAGAGTGGACCGGGCGAGCCCGATTTCGTCCAAAGCCGCGGCGCCGGTCCGTGCCAGCGGCCCACCCAGAATAGCTCCATCGACCACGAGAGTTCCCCAACCGATTTCACCGCGACGCGCAATGGCGCTGTCGCATAGATTGGCGGCGAGGGTGAGCGATTATTCGGACCGCCGGCGGCTTTTCTGCCGGCACGGTTAAGATAGAGCGTTTTCAGGAAAAGTGGTTACCACTTTTCCGGTTCGGAAACGCGACACGGCAAAGACTTAGAGGCCGTTCAGCGTTTCGATCAACGGCCCTAGCTGCTAACCGATCTGTCCCAGGGCGGGGAAGGTTTCGAGGAACCAGTAGCTGAGGCGGGTGAAATTGCCGGTCAGGAACAAGACGCCGGTAACGACCAGCAGCACGCCCACGATCTTTTCCACTATGCCAAGATTGCGCTTGAACCGGCTGAAAAAGGAAAGGAACGGCCCCACGGCAATGCCCGCGAGGAGGAACGGTACGCCGAGGCCCAGCGAATAGACGCCGAGCAGCGTTGCCCCCTGCAGCGCCGAATTCTCGTTGGCGGCGACGGAGAGGATCGCCGCCAGGATCGGGCCGATGCAGGGCGTCCAGCCAATGGCGAAAGCCAGGCCCAACAGGAACCCGCCGAGCGGCCCGCTGGCAACGCTCGGCCCGTTGTGCCGCACCTGCCGATCGAAAAAACCGATGCGGAAAATGCCGAGGAAATGCAGCCCCATGGCGATGATGAGAATGCCCGCCAGCGGGGTAAGCACCGGCAGCGCTTCGCGGAACGCCTGCCCGAAGGCGGTAGCCGTGGCGCCAAGCGTTACGAAAACGGCCGAAAAGCCGAGGATGAAGAAGATCGAGGTGAGCACCACGCGTAAGTGCAAAGCCCGATCGTCGCCCCTGAGCTGCTCGAAGCTCGCGCCCCCCATATAGGTCAGGTAGGGCGGCACCAGCGGCAGCACGCAGGGGCTGAGAAAACTCAGCACGCCCGCGCCGAACACCAGCGGCAACGACAATCCAAACATTTTGGCTCCAATCCTTGGAGTGCTTTTACTTCCCCAAGCGCCGGGCGCAAGCAGTTGACGAGAATTTGGTCGGGCGGGGTCAGAAGTGAAGCCAAATTCACGGCCTTTCATGGTGAGCTTGTCGAACCATCGGCCAAGGGCACTCCGCCCTAAACGGCCTGCAGTTGAAACGCACCACTCCCGTTACGATCTCAGCCGGGCACCCTCCCCCTTGCGGGGAGGGCTGGGGAGGGGGTAAGGCCAAGGGCAACTGGTCAACCCATGGTTGATCCCTCGCCAACCAACGAGGTTTCCCGTGACCACTCCGATCCGCATTGCGCCATCGATCCTCTCGGCCGACTTTTCGCGGCTGGGCGAGGAAATCCGGGCCATCGACGAGGCTGGCGCCGACTATATCCATGTCGACGTCATGGATGGGCACTTTGTACCCAACATCACCATCGGCCCGTTGATCGTTTCGGCGATCCGGCCGCTGACGAAGAAATTCATCGACGTGCATCTGATGATCGCCCCGGCCGATCCCTACCTCTCTGCCTTCGCCAAGGCGGGGGCAGATGGAATAACCGTTCATGCCGAAGCCGGCCCGCATCTCCACCGGTCGCTGCAGGCGATTCGGGCGGAGGGGAAGCGCGCCGGCGTCGCGATCAACCCGGCGACGCCTGTCTCGGCCATCCGCCACGTCATCGACATGGTCGACCTGGTGCTGGTGATGAGCGTCAACCCCGGCTTCGGCGGCCAAGCCTTCATTCCGGCGTCGCTGACCAAGCTGGCTGAGGTGCGCGATCTTATCGGCAATCGCCCGATCGACCTCGAAGTCGATGGTGGGGTATCGCCTCAAAACGCCCGCGAACTCGCCGCGGCGGGCGCCAATGTGCTGGTTGCCGGCACGTCGGTGTTCGCCGGCAACGACCCAAAAACCTACGCCGCCCGCATAGCCGCCATCCGCGACGCTGCAACGACGATCGTCGCCTGAAACAAACCCTTGCCGTGAGAAGCTGAAGCAATGATCCCGCGCTATTCCCGCCCCGAAATGGTCGCCATCTGGTCGCCCGAGACGCGGTTCCGCATCTGGTTCGAGATCGAGGCACATGCAACGACGGCGCTGGCCGAACTCGGCGTGGTCCCGAAGGAAGCCGCCGAGATCATCTGGGACAAGGGCAGCGCCGCGACCTTCGACGTCGAGCGCATCGACGAGATCGAGCGCACGACCAAGCACGACGTCATCGCTTTCCTGACCCATCTGGCCGAGATCGTCGGACCGGAGGCGCGGTTCGTCCATCAGGGCATGACCTCCTCGGACGTGCTCGACACCTGCCTTTCGGTGCAGCTCAAGCGCGCCGCCGAGATCCTTATCGCCGATACCGACAAGCTACTCGCCGCGCTCGAACGCCGCGCCCGCGAACACAAGCACACCATCACCATCGGCCGCAGCCACGGCATTCACGCCGAGCCCACGACTTTCGGCATCAAGCTGGCGGAAGCCTATGCCGAATTCTCCCGCAATCGCGCCCGGCTGGTCGCGGCGCAGCAGGAGATCTCGGTCGCGGCGATCTCGGGGGCCATCGGCACCTTCGCCAACATCGACCCCCGGGTGGAGGCCTATGTCGCGGAAAAGCTCGGGCTCGCGGTCGAGCCGGTCTCGACGCAGGTGATCCCGCGTGACCGGCACGCCATGTTTTTTGCGACGCTCGGGGTCGTTGCCTCTTCGATCGAGCGGCTGGCGACCGAAATCCGGCACCTGCAGCGTACGGAAGTGCTGGAGGCGGAGGAGTATTTCTCGCCCGGCCAGAAGGGCTCCTCGGCAATGCCGCACAAGCGTAACCCGGTGCTTTCCGAAAACCTCACCGGTCTTGCGCGGCTGGTGCGCGGCATGGTGACCCCTGCCCTCGAAAACGTGGCGCTCTGGCACGAACGCGACATTTCCCATTCCTCGGTCGAGCGGATGATCGGCCCGGACGCAACGGTGACCCTCGATTTCGCGCTCGCCCGGCTGACGGGCCTGATCGAAAACCTCGTCGTCTATCCCGAGAACATGCAGCGCAATCTCGACCTGTTGGGCGGCCTCCACAATTCGCAGCGCTTGTTGCTGGCGCTGACCCAGGCCGGCATGAGCCGCGAAGACTCCTATGCCGCCGTGCAACGCAACGCGATGGAAGTCTGGCGCATGCAGGGCGACCGGTCCGGGGCCTTTGCGCGGCTGCTGAAGGCCGACCCGGACGTTTCCGCCAAGCTCGGACCGGCCGAGATCGATGCAATGTTTGATAATTTTTATCACTTGAAGCACGTCGATACGATCTTCGAGCGGGTTTTCGGGCCGGCCGTATGACCGGGATCGTTTACATCGTCATGCCAAGGAGCCGGGTCGTATGAGGCTCGCTGACGCCGACATCTTGATCCTGCCCGGCTTGGGCAATTCCGGGCCCGGGCATTGGCAGCGCCGCTGGGGCGACCGCTTCAGCACCGCCCAATTTGTCGAGCAGGACGATTGGGAGCAGCCGCAACTCGCCAACTGGGTCGAACGAATCGAGCGGCAGATCATGCTGGCGACGCGACCGGTGGTGCTGGTCGCCCACTCGCTCGCGGTGCCTGCGGTAGTGCATACGGCCGGGCGGCTCAAGGATACCAAAGTGCGCGGCGCCTTCTTGGTTGCGGCGCCAGATCTGGAGCTCAACGGCAACGTGCCCGAAGCAGCAAGGGCCTTCGCGCCCGTTCCGCGCGATCCCCTGCCCTTCCCTTCGATGCTGATCGCCTCGACGGACGATTCCCTCTGTACGGTCGAGCGGGCGGCCGAGTTCGCGATCAGCTGGGGCTCGGATTTTCATCTCGCGGGCGCCGCCGGCCATATCAACACCGCTTCCGGCCACGGACCCTGGCCGGAAGGGCTGGTGATGTTCACCCGCCTGATGCAGCGGCTGAAGTAAAGGGCGTGAAGCGGTTGGGGCCGAACATCCCCTGCTGCTTCCTCGTCATGGCCGGGCTTGACCCGGCCACCCATGATGACTCGCCAATCCACCTCGGGGACTGGAAAGGCAGCATGGGTCCCCGGGGTCAAGCCCCGGGGATGACGATGTGGCAAGGGGTGCGACGACTGCCAACGCCCGAGTGAGCTTACCCCGATGAGGCTCCAGGCGAGCCCCCCTTCAGGTCTCGCTGACGATCTGTTCCTTGGCCACGGCCGCGAGCTGGACCATCTTTTGCCGGATCACGGCGTCGGGGATCTCTACGCCCTTGGCCCTGAGATCGGTTGCGACCTTGTGGAACACATCCTCTTCGCCGGACGCGGTGAGATCGGCCGCGACCACGTCGGCGGCATAGGCCTTGGCATCGTCGCCGGTGAAGCTCATCAGCTCGGCCGCCCAGATGCCGAGCAGTTTGTTGCGCCGTGCCTCGGCTTTGAACTGCATCTCGGCGTCCAGCGCATAGCGCGCCTCTTCGCTCCGCTCGCGGTCGTTGAACTGCGGCATCCTCGTCTCCCTGTGGCGGTGCACTGCTCTCCTCGGCACCAATCACAATCGAGATGGGGGCTGGTGCGCGGCAAATCAACATATCGGGTGCGTCTAGCCCGAACGATTGAGGGGCGCTCCGGCCATGGGGGAGAAAGGGCTTGCATATGGTGCCTGTTCTGGCGCAGATACGCGCCCACCAAGCCCCCTTTTTCCTCAATTTTTGAACGGACAGGCTGTTATGAACCGTCGGCGCAAGATTTACGAGGGCAAGGCGAAGGATCTTTTCGAAGGCCCCGAGCCGGGCACGCTCGTCCAGCACTTCAAGGACGATGCCACCGCCGGCAATGGCGCCAAGCACGAGATCATCGACGGCAAGGGCGTCCTCAACAACCGCATCTCCGAATACGTCTTCACCAAGCTCAACGGCCTCGGCATCCCCACCCACTTCATCCGCCGCATTAACATGCGCGAGCAGTTGATCAAGGAAGTGGAGATCATTCCGATCGAGATCGTGGTGCGCAATGTCGCCGCCGGCTCGCTGGTGAAGCGGCTCGGGCTCGAGGCCGGCACGCCCCTGCCCCGCTCGATCATCGAGTTCTACTACAAGGACGACGCGCTGGGCGATCCGATGGTCTCCGAAGAGCACATCACCGCGTTCGGCTGGGCGACCCCGCCCGAACTCGATGACATCATGTCGCTCGCTGTCCGCGTCAACGACTTCCTGACGGGCCTGTTTACCGGCGTCGGCATCCAGCTCGTCGATTTCAAGATCGAGTGCGGCCGGCTCTACGAGAACGACCTCATGCGAATCGTGCTCGCTGACGAGATCTCGCCCGACAATTGCCGGCTGTGGGACATCAAGACCCGCAACAAGCTCGACAAGGACCGCTTCCGCGAGAACCTCGGCGGCCTGGTCGATGCCTACCGCGAGGTCGCCCAGCGCCTCGGTATCCTCAACGAGACCGACAACGCCCTGACGACCGGCCCGCGCCTCGTCCAGTAGCGGTCCGCCCGCACAAAAATCGTCCTTCTGTTGCAACTTTAGCGCGCGTTTGCGCGCTAAAGATCGCACGCCCATTGATTCACATCAAACCGCAACCGGGAGCCCTAATCGAATGAAGGCGCGCGTTACCGTCACCCTCAAGTCGGGTGTACTCGATCCCCAGGGCCAAGCCATCACCGGCTCGCTCAAGAGCCTGGGTTTTGCCGGGATCGGCGACGTGCGCCAGGGCAAGGTATTCGACATCGAGCTCGACGGAACGGACCGGGCCGCGGCAGAGTTAACGCTTGGTTCAATATGCCAGCGGCTTTTGGCGAATACTGTTATTGAAAACTATACGATCGAAATAAAAAATTAACCTCTATTAATCGAAATGCACCTGCTCTCCTAACCACTCTTCGGCTCGACGATGCTCAAGACCATTTCTCTTTCGGTGCTGTTTTTCCTTGCCATGGGCCTGCTTTTCGCAGCTTACGCCTCGGTCCCGGCCTGATCGCATGACCCCGCCCTCCATCGCTTCGCGGCCCCGCCGACGGTATGGCGGGGCTCGGGTTGGGGTTAACGAATCCGGTAAAGTTTTAGGCGTTAAGCAAGCCGCTTAAGCCTAAAGGGCAAAAGCTCACCTCCAGCCATGCGCCTCGGCGTATGAAGGGCCGATCAAGCCTGGAGTGTGCGGCATGTCGGGTTCAAGCGATCGTCTCAGTTGGGTCGATTCGGCCAAGGGCATTTCCATCATCCTCGTGGTGATGATGTATTCGGTCTTCAACGTCGGCCAGGATGCCGACGGGGTCGGCCTGTTCCATTATGTGATCGCGTTTGCGACCCCGTTCCGGATGCCCGAGTTCTTCCTGATCTCGGGGCTGTTCCTCAGCCTCGTGATTGCCCGTCCCTGGGCGCACTATGCCGACCGCCGCGTCGTTCACTATTTCTACTTCTACCTGTTATGGATGGCGATCCACCTGGTGGTGAAGATTGCCATTGCCAGCGGCCAGCCGGTCGAAGCCGCCCAGCAGATCGCGCTCGGCATCATCGAGCCCTATGGCGTGTTGTGGTTCATCTATCTGCTGGCCGTATTCTCCGCGACCACCAAGCTCTGCCACACGTTGAAAATCCCGCACGTGGTTGTGCTCGCCATTGGCGCGGTGCTGGAGATGGGCAATTTCAGCCTGCCGCCGCTCTATTACCTGGTCGAGCAGTTCTGCCACTACTTCGTGTTCTTCTACTGCGGCTATTTGTTCGCCCCCCGCATCTTCAAGCTGGTGGATTGGGCGATGGATCACGTCGCGCTCGGAATCGCCGGGCTCATCGCCTGGGCGGCGCTCGAAGCGGCACTGGTGTTTTCGCCCGGATTCGGCCTTTACCCCGACCATGTCGATCTCGGCATCGCCGGCTTTCCGGGGCTGCGCCTCTGCCTCGCCGTAATCGGCGCCGTGGCGCTCTGCGTTTCGGGCGGTCTCCTCAGCAAGCTACGCTTCATGGATTGGCTGCGCTGGCTCGGCGAGCACTCGCTGGTGGTCTATCTGGCCTTCGTACTGCCGATGACCTTCTTCCGTGCCGCCCTCGTCAAACTGAACCTCGTCCACAACGTCACCCTCGCGAGCTTTTCGGTGATGGCCGTCGCGATCCTCTTTTCGGTCGGGCTCTATGCCATCGTCCAGTGGAGCGGCAGAGGCAAATTCCTGTTCGAGCGGCCGTCCTGGGCGCATGTTCCGGGTACGCCCGGCAGTCGCCGCCATCTCCGCGACCGGGCGGTAAGCGCAGCCCCGGCGGCAGTTGCGGCGGAATAGCGCACGATAGCGGGGTGGCGGAACGAACTCTCCGCTCCCAAGTTCTCCGGGTCAGCGTCGGCTTTCGACGCGGTTGGATGGAGAATTGACGATGCATCGGACAGCAGCACCCTTACTAGGGCTCATGGCCGTCTTCTTGCTCGCCGGGCCGAGCCTCGCGGAATCGAACGAAAAGTTCCTCACCGACGCTATCAACACCAATGATGCCGAGATTGCCATTGGCAAGCTGGCAATGACCAAGGCTCGGTCGCCAGCTGTGCGGAGCTATGCCGAAGTGCTGGTGACCGACCACACGAAGGGGAACGTCGAAGCCAAGGCCGTCGCAAGGGAACTGCACATAAAGCCGCCCGTAGGCCTGCCCGCGGCCGCCAAGGCCGACTACACAAAGCTCAAAGGCCTGACCGGCACCCAGTTCGATCAAGAGTTCGTTGGCATGATGGTCGCCGGCCACAAGCAGGCGATCGCCGAATTTCAGGATCAGGCCAAGACGGGCAGCAAGCCTACGGCATCACTGGCGAATGCCACGCTCCCGACCTTGGAAAAACACCTGACGATGGGCGAGGCCCTGGTCGGCAAACAATAGCCCTCCCCGCCCAACAGGGGAAATAATCACCCCTGCCCCTTGCCTTTTGCCCCCGCGTTGGACAAATGAGCCTCATTCCAGTGTGAGGCTCGCCCGATGAAATCGGCCGTCATCGTGTTTCCCGGCTCCAATCGCGACCGCGACATGATCGTGGCGCTGACCGAAATTTCCGGTCGCGCCCCGGACTTGGTCTGGCACAAGGACACCGCCCTGCCCGACGCCGACCTCTACGTCATCCCGGGCGGCTTCTCGTATGGCGACTACCTGCGGGCCGGCGCCATCGCCGCGCGCTCGCCGATCATGGCGGCAATCGCGGCGCGGGCCGAGGCCGGCGCCCACGTGCTCGGCGTTTGCAACGGCTTCCAGATCCTCACCGAGGCTGGCCTGCTGCCAGGCGTTCTGATGCGCAATGCCTCGCTCAAATTCGTCTGCCGCGAAGTGCAGCTCGAGGCGATCAACACCAACACGCCATTCACCAGCGCCTATGTACCGGGCCAGTTCTTCCGCTGCCCCGTCGCGCACGCCGATGGCAATTATTTCGCCGATCCCGAGACGCTGAAAGCCGTCGAAGGCAACGGTCAGGTCGCCTTCCGCTACGCCGCGGGCACCAACCCCAATGGCTCGGTCAACGACATCGCCGGCGTCTTCAACGCTCAAAAAAACGTGCTCGGCCTGATGCCGCACCCTGAGAACCTGATCGAAGCCGCCCATGGCGGGCTCGATGGACGGCGTCTGTTCGAAAGCCTGCTCAACGCCGCGTAGCGGCCGCGGGCAAGGCTCCGACCCGGTCCGGTTTCTGACGGCCCGCCTCCAAGCTGGGTGGCTGGCGTTCGCTGCACTGTCGGCGGCCTGGAAAAGCTGATACCCAGCGCGTGAATCATTGAGCTGTCGCTCGCGAAGAGCGTGCCGCGCTCACACAAGATGCTGCAACGGAACCTCCGCGCCCATGACCTTCCGTAACGACCTCCCCATCACCCCCGAACTTGTTGCCAGCCATGGCCTGAAGCCGGAAGAGTTCGACAAGATCGTCGCCCTCATCGGCCGGCAACCGACCTATACCGAGCTCGGCATTTTCTCGGCGATGTGGAACGAGCATTGCTCCTATAAATCATCCAAGAAATGGCTGCGGACGCTGCCCACCACCGGGCCGCAGGTGATCCAGGGGCCGGGCGAAAATGCCGGCGTCGTCGATATCGGCGACGGGCAGGCGATCGTCTTCAAGATGGAATCGCACAACCACCCGTCCTTCATCGAGCCGCACCAGGGCGCGGCGACGGGCGTCGGCGGCATTCTGCGCGATGTTTTCACCATGGGCGCGCGGCCGGTTGCGGCGATGAACGCGCTGCGCTTCGGCGCCCCGGAGCACGAAAAGACGCGGCATCTGGTTTCGGGCGTGGTCTCGGGCGTCGGCAGTTATGGCAACGCCTTCGGCGTGCCGACCGTCGGCGGGGAAGTCGAGTTCGACGAGCGCTATAACGGCAATATCCTCGTCAACGCGTTTGCCGCCGGCCTCGCCGACACCGACAAGATCTTTTATTCCAAGGCTGAGGGCGTCGGCCTGCCCGTGGTCTATCTCGGCGCCAAGACCGGCCGCGACGGCGTCGGCGGCGCCACCATGGCCTCGGCCGAGTTCGACGACAAGATCGAGGAAAAGCGCCCCACGGTGCAGGTCGGCGACCCCTTCACCGAAAAGCGCCTGCTGGAAGCCTGCCTCGAACTGATGGCGACCGGCGCGGTGATTGCCATCCAGGACATGGGCGCCGCCGGCCTCACCTGCTCGGCCGTCGAGATGGGCGCCAAGGGCGACCTCGGGGTCGAACTCGACCTCGACAAGGTGCCGGTGCGCGAAACGGCGATGACGCCCTATGAGATGATGCTGAGCGAAAGCCAGGAGCGCATGCTCATGGTGCTGCATCCGGCAAAGGAGGCGGAGGCCCGCGCGGTCTTCGAAAAGTGGGAGCTCGATTTTGCGACGGTCGGCCACACCACTGACGATCTGCGCTTCCGGGTGAAATGGCAGGGTCAGGAAGTCGCCAACCTGCCGATCAAGGACCTCGGCGATCAAGCGCCCGAATACGATCGGCCTTGGGTCGAGGCGCCCCGCCCTGCCCCGCTCGCCGCCGATGACATCCCCCAGGCCGACGTGGCCGATGCGCTGCTCGCACTGACCGGCGGCCATCACGGCTCGTCGCGCCGCTGGGTGTTCGAGCAATACGACACCCTGATCCAAGGCAACTCGCTGCAGCGCCCGGGCGGCGATGCCGGCGTGATCCGTGTCGATGGCCACCCCACCAAGGCGCTCGCCTTCACCTCGGACGTGACCCCGCGCTATTGCGAGGCCGACCCCTTCGAGGGCGGCAAGCAGGCCGTCGCGGAAGCCTGGCGCAATCTCACCGCCACCGGCGCAGATCCGATCGCGGCGACCGACAACCTCAATTTCGGCAACCCCGAAAAGCCCGAGATCATGGGCCAGCTGGTCGGGGCCGTCAAAGGCATCGGCGAGGCCTGCAGGGCGCTCGATTTCCCCATCGTTTCCGGCAATGTGTCGCTCTACAACGAAACCAATGGCCGCGGCATCCTGCCCACGCCCACCATTGGCGGCGTCGGCCTCATCCCCGACTGGAGCAAGATGGCGCGGGCCGGCTTTGCCGCGCCGGACGAGGCGATCCTGCTGTTTGGCGCCCCGCCCTCATGGGGCACGCATCTCGGCCAATCCATCTACCTCCGCGACCAGCACGAGCGCCGCGACGGGCCCCCGCCGCCGGTGGACCTTGCCCATGAGCGCCGGGTCGGCGACCACGTGCGCGGGCTGATCCGCAACGGCATCGCCACAGCCGTACACGATCTTTCCGATGGCGGTCTTGCCGTGGGCCTTGCCGAAATGGCGATCGCGTCCGGCATCGGCGCAACCGTCAGCCAACCCGTGGGGGTCGATCCGATCCCGGTGTTCTTCGGCGAGGACCAAGGGCGCTATCTGGTCACCATCCGCAACAGCGATCTCGATGATGTCGGCCGCAAGGCCGAGGCGGCGGGCGTCTCGGTGGCACTCATCGGCGTCACCGCGGGCGACGCCCTTGGGCTGGGGCAGGCACGCGCCATTCCCGTGGCCGAACTCAAGGCCGCGCATGAGGAGTGGTTCCCGCGCTACATGGCGGGCGAGCTCTAGCGGCGGCGGATAGCTTCAGGTGCGGCGGCAGAGGCATGCCATCTGAGTCGGACCGGATCATAGGCCTTTATCAACGGCACGCGCGCGCCTGGGCACGGGAGCGTGGTGACCGCCTGTTCGAGACGGCCTGGCTCGACCGCTTCCGTGGCCTCCTGCCCGAAGATGCCACGGTACTCGATATCGGCTGCGGATCCGGCAAGCCACTTGCCCGTGCGCTGACGGAGCGCGGCTGCAAAATCACCGGCATCGACGCCTCGCCGGAAATGATCGCCATGTGTCGGGCGGATTTTCCCTATGCGGACTGGCACGTCGCCGATATGCGGGAGCTTGCCCTGCCGCGCAGTTTTGACGGCATTCTCGCCTGGGACAGCTTTTTCCATCTGAGCTTTGACGACCAGCGCAAGATGTTCCCGATCTTTCGGGTGCATGCCGCGGAGCGCGCAGCCGTGATGTTCACCAGCGGGCCGAGCCACGGCGAAGCGATGGGAGAGTTCCACGGAGAGCCGCTTTATCACGCGAGCCTCGACCCTGCCGAATATCGGGCTCTATTGGCCGAAAATGGTTTTGGCGTCGTCGCCTGCATCGTGGAAGACCCCGAATGCGGCGGCCACACCATCTGGCTGGCACAACGCGTGTGAGCAACTGTCCCATCGCTCCCTCCCCCTTGTGGGGAGGGTGAGCGCGGCAGCGCCAGGGTGGGGGTGAGCCAGAGGTGCAAGCGTTTGTTACTAGAGCGTTCCAGGAAAAGTGGCCACCACTTTTCCGTTTCGGAAACGCGACACAACAAAGAGTTAGAGAACGTTCAGTGTTTCCACGAAACGGTGAACGGCTCTAGGGCAAGATTCCGCCGGCCTGGAGCAAAGTCAAAACAACCCCCACCCCTGCCCCCTCCCCTCCAGGGGGAGGGGAACGATGCTGCACCGCGGTACCACCAGCGCCCCTCCCCCTTGAGGGGAGGGTGGCGGCAGCCGGGTGGGGGTTGTTCCTGCTTCTGCGCACGAAATAACGCCGCGAGCGCTCAGCCCTAAACCAGCACCGGCTGCTCCACCCGGTCACTGCTCCCGAAAATCCGCAGATACCGCGCAATCTCCTTCGAATCGCCCGTCGCCTTTTGCGGGTTGTCCGAAAGCTTTACCGCGGGCCGGCCATTGGCGCTCGTCACCTTGCAGACCAGCGAGATGGCCCTGAGGCCCGGGATATCGACCGGCGCGCAGCCTTCGAAGTCATTGGTGAGGTTCGTGCCCCAGCCGAATGCCATCCGCACCCGCCCCTGGAAGTGGTGATACGCCTCCTCGATCGAATCGACGTCGAGCCCATCGGAAAAGATCAGCAGCTTTTGGCGCGGGTCGCGGCCGCGTTCCTTCCACCAGGCGACGATCTTCTCCCCGCCCTCGATCGCCGGCGCGCTGTCGGGCCTGAACCCGGTCCAATCGGCCACCCAATCGGGCGCATCGCGCAGGAACGCGGTCGTGCCGAACGCATCGGGCAGGACGATCCTGAGATTGCCGCCGTAAAACTGCTCCCATTCCTTGAGCACGCGGTAAGGGGCCGTGCGCAGCTCCTCCTCGTTGCGGGCAAGGGCGCCGAGCACCATCGGCAATTCGTGCGCATTGGTGCCGACCGCCTCTAGGTCGGTGTCCATGGCGAGGAGCACGTTCGAGGTGCCGGTAAAATGATTGCCGATCCCCTCCTTCAGCGCCTCGACGCACCAGCGCTGCCAGAGAAAGCTGTGGCGCCGCCGGGTGCCGAAATCGGAGATGCTGAGGGCCGGCAATTGCTTCAGCTGCTCGACCTTGTCCCACATCTTGGCCTTGGCGCGTGCGTAGAGCACATCGAGCGCGAACGGCCCTTGCCCTTTCAACGCCGCGCGGGAGCGCAATTCGTTGATGATGGCGAGCGCCGGAATCTCCCACATCGACGTGTGCGTCCAGGGGCCATGAAAATTGAGCTCATACTGCCCATCGCGGCGGGTCAGCTCATAATCGGGCAATTGGAATTTGGCGAGCCAGTCGAGGAATTCCGGCTGGAAGATCTGCCGGCTGCCATAAAAGCTGTTGCCGGCGAGCCAAATCATTTCCTTCTTGGTCATGCGGACAGTGCGCGCATGGTCCAACTGGGCCCGCAGTTCGGCCTCGTCGATCTCTTCGGCCAGCCGGACATTGGTATGGCGATTGATGAGCGAAAACGTCGCCTCTACATCAGGATAGAGCCGCCAGATCATCTGCAGCATCAGCAATTTGTAGAAGTCGGTATCGAGCAGGCTCCGGATGATCGGATCGAGCTTCCACGTGTGGTTGTACACACGCCTTGCAATATCGGTTGTTGTCATGTCCGCCAACTCGCCAGTCGATCGTCTCTAGGCGATATAGGCACGGAAAGCCAGACCGGCCATCCATGGCGCCGTCAGCGGGCACCATCCCGACCGGCCGGCGCCTGCGGGAGCAAGTCCCCAACCCTCGCGCGCCCACACCGGGCGTTTGCTTTGGACGGAGGTGACAAACCGCTTGAACCGTGGGGCCCGAACCGCTAGACCCGCCGCAACGGAGAGGTGGCCGAGTGGTCGAAGGCACGCCCCTGCTAAGGGCGCAGACCTCTAAAGGGTCTCGTGGGTTCGAATCCCATCCTCTCCGCCATTTCCACCCCTAATCTCCTCGGCACGTCCGTGCGGGCTCGATGATTGCCGTCAAGGTCGAGCATCCCACGGGGATGCGCCGCTCCAGCGGCGGTCGGTGCAACCGTGACAGCGGCCTAACCGTTTGAGGTCGCACAATGGAGGGCTTAAAATGCATCTGACCAATGAGAGCATCATCGCGATCCTGGTGGTGGGCATCATCGCAGGGTGGCTGGCGGGCGTGCTTGTGCAGGGCGCTGGCTTCGGCCTCATCGGCGATCTAGCGGTAGGTATCGTCGGCGCTTTCGTCGGCGACTGGGTGCTGCCGCGTCTGCATATTTATCTCGGGAGTGGATGGATCGCTGCGATCGCCAATGCGCTGATCGGGGCCGTTATCCTGCTCGCAGTGTTGAGGCTGATTTTCGGCTTCGGGCGCCCAGCCTGGCGCCGATGGTAGCAGGTGTTCGTGACTTGAGAGGTGGATGAAGCGGCGTCGGCTAGCCGGTCATCAATCCCTTCAGGGAGCGTAGCGGACCAGCGCGGCCCGGCTCTGGGGCCCAGCTTGTCGATGGCGCGCGACCGGTAGGTTTCGACGGTTTTGACGCTCAAGCCGAGCTGGTTCGATGTGAACGCTTGCGGGAGCCCTGAGCGGCCGCTGCACCCGCCTCGAGCGTGCCAACGTTTGTATTACGTCGGCACCACCCCGAGGGCCGAAAGCAGCGGCCCGAGGTGGTTGGCGTGGCTGCGCCACCTGCCGCTGGATGTGCGGTACACCGGCTGACGCACCTGGTTGACGCTTGCGGTTCGGACCGGCCGCTCGGTGCGATAAAATTCGAGGCAGGCCGGATCCCAGGGCAAGCCAAGGAACGCCAGCAGCCGCCTTGCCTCCCCTTCGATATCTTCGACCACGTCTTCGTAGTTGACCTCGATGAAATGGGAGGCCGGCAGCACCGTGCGCCAATGCCCCATCAAGTCCTGATAGGCGCGGTGAAAGGCGCCGAGTTCGCCCTGGTCATAGGTAAACGACTGCTCGTCGGCAAAAATCTTGCTGTAGCAGGAGAGGCAAGTGTCGACCGGATCCCGCCGGCAGTGAACGATGCGCGCCTCGGGCAGGATCAGCCGGATGAAGCCCGCATAGAGGAAATTCGAGGGCATCTTGTCGACGACGTGGCGGCGGCCATGAGCCAGGGGTTCAACGGAAGAGAGATATGCCCGCCCCATTGCCGTCAGTTGGCCGCGATCGAGGCTTTGAACCACCCTGGGATAGTCGCCGGCACTCGTTGCAATCCGGTGCAAGAATTTGAGCTCGCCAGCGCCCTGAATGTCGGCGTGCGAAGCAAGGATCTGCTCCACCAGCGTCGTGCCGGAGCGCGGCATGCCAAGGACGAAGATGGGTAGCGGCGAGGACGCCCCGCCGCCGCCGAGACGCTGCACTAGCGCGGCATTGAAGGTTTCCCCGATGCTCGCCATCCATTTGCGGTTGCCGGGCCCATCGTAATTGATGGTGGCCCGCTTCATCCGGTTGCCCGCATCGAGGTGACTGAACGCGCGGTCGGAATCGCCGGTATCGAGGTAGGCCTTGCCGAGCGAAAAATGCAGCAGCATCCGCTGCGCGCGGGAGGCGGCGCCTGCGGCGAGCAGTGCCTCCATCTCTGCGATCTCGGCATCGCCGGGCTTGAACTTGTTGAGATCGGCGTAGCTGCTCCATGCGGCGGCAGAGTTTGGAAATGCATTGAGGGCAGCCTCGAAAGTTTTCCGGGCCTCCGCCGTTTTGCCGTTTTCCGTCAGCAATCGCCCCTGGCTGACCATGGCCTTGTCGGAGGAGTCTCCCGCCAGCTCCGCGGATCGTTGATAGGCGGCCATGGCCGCGTCGCTGCGCCCGAGCGCCTGAAGCACGATGCCGAGCGAATGCTGCGGCTCGGCAAGGTTCGGGGCCAGTGCCACGGCGCGCTGCGCCGACGCGAGCGCCTCATCGAGCCGGTCGAGCTGCCGCAAAGTGGCAGCTCGGGCGGCGAGACCTTCGGCATGGTCTGGCGCCAGCCGCAGCAGCTTATCGAGCAGTTCCAGGGCAGCCGGATAGTTGTTGCACGCAGAAGCCAGCGCCGCGAGGTTGACATAGGCGTCGGTCAGGCGGGGATTGAGACGCAGGGCGCGCAGGCCATATTCCTCGGCAAGCGGGTAATTACCCTGCTCGGTCAGCAGAATGACCATGTTGCTCAACGCCTCCGGGTATTGCGGGCGGAGCTCGAGGGCGCGGGTCCAGTGCTTTTCCGCATCCTCGATCAGGCCCAGGCGCTTGCAGGTATTGGCAAGATTGTTGTGGGCCTCGGCACTGTCGGGCTGCAGCTTCAGGACGCGTTCGAGGGAGTTCTTGCTCTCCTCCAGCTGGCCGGCCTCCTGCAAGATGATGCCGAGGTTATTCCAGCCGGCGGACGCGCCGGGATTGATGGCGACGGCGCGCCGGGCGGCAGCCTCGCCTTCCGGGAGCTTCCCGCGCTGGCGGTACATCTCGGCAAGGTTGCTGTAAAAATTCGCCGGGGCGCTCGGGGAGCGGCAGGCCTGCCGCAGGTAATCGATCGCAAGGTCGAGATTGCCGTGGCCGTGCGCCAGAAGGCCGAGCAGGTGAATGGCCTCCGGCTGGCCCGGCCACACCGCCAGCACTTTCTGGGAAAGCATCTCGGCTTCGCCAAAGCGACCGGCGACCCGCGCCGCCTCCGCCTCCCGCATCAGCCGGCCGATGTCCGGCAGTTGCAGGTTGGGTGATATCGGCGTCGGATTGGTCAACGGCTCATTTCCTTGGCGAAGTTGGGCGCCGCGGCCGTGTGCCAACGCGGCCTCTCGCACCCGTCACCTTCTCCGGCGGGTGAAAATGCTCAAAATCAGAGCGCGGGGCAAGCCTCGAAAGCCCCGCCCCGCCGCTCAAATGGCTGCACAATCATGAAGATCGCGCAATTCCCGATCAGTAATACCCGCTGACCTTGACATGCGCTGCGCCGGCGAACTGGCCGTCGTTGCGGATGGACCCATTGGCGCCCGCGCCAAAACTGGCGTTGGCTGAGAACGGCGCATCGAAGTTGAAGCCGGCGACGACGCCATAAGTCGTGCCGCTCGGCGCCACAGAGCCCGCGGTGTTGATGCCCAGAACCGTGACCGGCACCACGGTGCCGCCGTCGAAATTGGTCTGGGTGAAGACGCCCAGGCCTGCCTTGGCCGTGATGTCGCCGGCGCCGGTGCTGCCGATGACCATGGCATCCTGCACGCCGGCATAGGTATCCAGAATGTTGACCGTCTGCGCGCCGACCGTCATCCCATAGGCGGTGCCGGTTTCGGTATATCCGGAAAAGCCGCCGCCGATATAACCGGCCCTGCCGACGACGCTGAGTTCGCCGTTGGCGACCCGCAGGACCGGAACCGTTGCCCCGACCTGCGGGGCGATGAACCAGCCGGCGTAGTCGGCCGTTGCCGTGTCGGTGCCGAGCGACGTCGAGATCTGGCGCGAGCTCGCATTGTTGCTGGCGCCGCCGATGAGCTGGTAGTCCAGCCGGACCACGCCGAGGTCGCTCTTGCCATAGGCGCCGAGGAAGCCGGTGTCGCCGGTGATCGTTTGCGTGCCGTTGGCGACGTTGAGCACCGAGCGCGAATAGCCGCCAACGATGCCGACGCGCGTGCCGGTCGAGAGCTCGATATCCGTTCCGGCCACCAGGGCGCCGTAAGTGTTACGAACGTCGTCACCGTTGTCGAGCACGCTGCCGCCGCCGATGACCGAGCCCCACACCCTGCGGCCCCCGACGGGGGGCGGCGCGACCACCACGCCATTGGCAGCCTGCTCGGCGGCCGTATAGTGGCTGGAGGGGCCGTAGTTCAGCGCCTGCTCGTCAACGCCATTGTCGCCAAGCGCGTCGAACTCGTTGGCCAGGAGGTCGGTGAGGCCATTGACGAGATCCTGCACTGGCTGGGAGCCGAATTGCAGGGCCGTATCGTTGACGATCACCACCTGTGCGGGATCGGCGCCCGAGCTGGCCTTCTGTACGTAGAGATTGCTGCCCGGCAGGATGTCCGAAGCATCAAGGCTGCCGGCATAATCCAGCACCAGATTCCCGCGATAGCTCGAGAAATTCAGGGTGTTCACGCCGCCGGCAAAATCGACGAAGCCGCCGAACCTGGCGCCGGTCAAGAGATCGAGGGTATCGTTGCCGTCCCCAAAACGGATCGCCCGGCCCAGCACCGTGCCGTCGGCAGTGCCCTGGATCAAGCCCGAATTGGTCAGGGTAACGCCGGCGCCGCTATCGGCAACATCGACGCCGGTATAGCCTTTGATGGTGCCGGAGTTGGTGAAGCTGCCGACCGTGCCGCTGATATAGACGCCATCGCCATCGATGCCGCTGC
>DATJHO010000013.1:0-3893 GCA_035493835.1 Devosiaceae bacterium | reverse complement strand
AAGGGAGCGGTCCGCCTCGTGTGCCACCCCGTCGCCGGGATCGGTCAAACCACGAGTGCAGCCGGTTGCCTGCGCCTCAGCCGGCCGGCAGGCGACCCCGCCGGCTCCCGGCCCCACAAGGCGGGGCAGGGGAAGAGAGCGCTCGGCCGAATGCGCTCTCCGCCACCACCCCCGCTCGCCGGCTCCTCGTCAGAGCCTCGCGTGGCGAAGGGACGGAAGGAGTATGGCGGAGGTGGAAGAGGCGGGGATAAGTTTTCGGCGGGTGTTTCTCCCGACTCGACAGGCTCAGCACGAGCTCGGATCGGTTGAGCTGATGGTCGGCGGGCAAGATCACGACCGTTCTGCCTCATGACGGGCCTGTCGAACCATGAGGCCGGGCACTTGCGTGCCTCGGCATGGGCACCCCGGGTTGGCGATGCGCAGGCAAGTGCAAGTCCCCCTCATGCCGAGGTGCGAGGCGTAGCCGAGCCCCGAAGCACCCGAGGTTCAATCGAGGCCGGAAATGGCCTACAACCGCCGCCGACTCCCCGCCAAGGAAGCCCCCGTGCCCGGCCAGCAAATCTATGTCGACGCCGACGCCTGCCCGGTGAAGGACGAGGTTGCCCGCGTCGCCTGGCGGCACGGCCTGATGGTGACCTATGTCGCCAATTCGGGCCTCAGGCCGTCGCGCGATTCCGCGATCCGCAATGTTCTCGTGCCGCAGGGCGCAGACGCCGCCGACGACTGGATCGTCGAGCATGTCGCGCCCGGCGACATCGTCGTTACGGCCGACATTCCGCTGGCGCGGCGGGCGCTGGGCAAGGGCGCCTGCGTGCTCGGCCCGACCGGAAGGCGGTTCACGCCGGACTCGATCGGCATGGCGCTGGCCATGCGCGAGCTCAACCAGCACCTGCGCGAAACGGGCGAGAGCCGGGGCTTCAACGCCGAGTTTTCGGCAAAGGACCGCAGCCGATTCCTGCAGGCGCTGGATGAGGCGGTGGTGCGAGGGTAGGGCGGTGTGGCCACCGCTTGCCCTCTTGCAGGTGCCCGGCCGCTAGTCTGCTCTCTTGGGATTCCCAAGACCAAGCAAGGGCTAAGCCCAAGAAATCGCTTTCTCTTCCGCAAGGGGAGACAAGCTGGCGGCACGCGCTGCGACCCATCCGATGGGATCCATGATCCTCTCCCTCGGACGCGTCAGGCGGGATTGCCGGCGGCAAATTGCGTCGACAGGAAGATGCCGATCGCATCCAGGGCCGCGGAAGCAGCGTCCAGGCGGCCGACATTGCCGACGAAGCCGTGCGGCATCCCCTCCCAAACGTCGACCTTGAGATCGACGCCCGCCGTGATCGCGCGGGCTGCATAGCGCAGCGAGTCATCGAGCAGGACCTCATCGTCGCCTACGTGAATGCGGATGGGGGGCAGGCCCGCAAGGTCACCAAAGAGCGGCGAAGCCATCGGCAGGTGTGGGTTGCCGCCGCCAAGATAGGCGCGGACCAGTTCCTCGGCTTGTTCCCGGATGAAGAACGGATCGGCCGCCGCCCGGGTCTCCCAACTCGCCCCCGTCATGGCAAGATCAGTGACGGGAGAAAGCACAGCCGTGCCGACGGGACGCTCGGCCGGCGGCCTCTGGGCCAGTTGCTGCAACAGCCCCAGCGCGAGATTGCCGCCCGCGGAATCCCCGGAGAGGGCAATCGCCCGGGCTCCGCGGCCGAGAAGCCCCTGATAGCAGGCCAGAACATCCTCGGCCGCGGCAGGGAACGGGTGTTCCGGCGCAAGGCGATAGTCCGGCACGAATGCTCTGGCGCCTGCGTGGAAAGCAATATGCCCGACAAGATGCCGGAAGGACTGAGCCGAACCCCAGTTGAACCATCCGCCATGAAGATGGAGGAGCACGGCACCGGTTCGTGCGCCGACCGGTTCGCACCACCACCCGGCAATCCCCCCAACGGTGTC
The DNA here is from genome assembly GCA_035493835.1 of Devosiaceae bacterium. Taxonomy (GTDB): domain Bacteria; phylum Pseudomonadota; class Alphaproteobacteria; order Rhizobiales; family Devosiaceae; genus DASZTU01. The sequence continues at coordinate 1,961 of DATJHO010000013.1, read as the reverse complement.
GGCGCGAAAGGCGACGCCTTCCGGGGCGGCGACGCGGTTCATGATTGTCTCGTAGAAGGGCCGCGCGGCGGTGCCGCGCATCTTGCCTTTGTTGGGTAAGATCATCGCCCGCAACTGGAGCATCGTGTCTCGGTCCCTGGGGGTAATCGGGTGGGCTTCGGCAAAGCTGCTATCAAGGGTGGACATCGCTCGTTCCTGCACCGTGAGTTATCTTTACTGATCGTTCAGTAAATGATATCATCGCACGATGTCAATAACTTTCCTTGCCGTTCAGGAAACTATTCGATGAACCCGATCCAGGAGTCTCCGCCGCGCATTGGTCGGCCCCGCAGCGAGGCCGCCAGCTCGCATGCCGCGATCATGGACGCCGTCCATGAGCTGCTGCAGGAAAAGTCGGTTCGCGAGCTTTCGATGGAGCAGGTTGCCAAACGTGCCGGCGTGAGCAAGCCGACGCTCTACAAATGGTGGCCGTCGAAGGGCGCGCTCATTCTCGCCATGTTCCATGAACGCATGAGTGGCCGGCTTGCGGCGCCCGAGGCGACCTCGGCCGAGGAGAGCATCCGCAGGGCTGTGCGGCATCTGGTGGCGGAGTTCAACGGGCTGTTTGGAAAAGTGATGGCCGAGTTGATCGCCGAAGGACAGGCGGACTCCGCCTCGCTTCGGGAACTTTACGATAGCCACATCAAACTCAGGCGGGTCGCCACTGTGACGGTCATCGAGAAGGGCAAGCTGAGCGGCGAATTTTCAAGCGACACGGATCCGGAACTGCTCGTCGACGCCATCTTCGGCCCGCTCTACTACCGCCTGTTGCTGCGACTGATGCCACTGTCGCCGCAATACGGCGACGAACTTGTCGATCAGGTTCTGCGAGGTTGCCGACCAGCCGCTGCCGGCCGATAACCGCAACCGATCATCGCAAGGCGATGCTCTTGATGGTTCGAATTGGACGCAGGCCGGGAGCGCTGGTTCTCCGCCGTCATGGTCGGGCTCGAGCCGGCCGTCGATCGGGCCGCAATGTCCAGTAAGGAGAGCAGCAATGCCGGCCTGCAGCCACATCGGTATGGTCCGCACCGTCGTTCCCAGCGCACGCGGCTGCGAGGAATGCCTCAAGACGGGCGATCATTGGGTGCACCTGCGCATCTGCCGCATCTGCGGCCATGTCGGGTGCTGCGACGACTCGCCCAATCGTCACGCCACCGCCCATTTCCACCAGACCGGCCATCCGATCATCGAAGGCTACGACCCGCCCGAGCACTGGGGCTGGTGTTATGTCGACGAGGTGATGTTCGATCTCTCCGACCGCCCGACGCCGCAGCTTGGACCGATCCCGCGCTTCGTTCGATGAAGGCGCAGGCTCTCGCTTATCCTCGATCGATTTGGCAAAATCGCTCAAGCTGCCGCCTTTCGGTGTAAGGTCCGGACGAGCCCTTCCGCCGACATTGGGGCAGAGCGGCGCGTTGATCCGATCACGGCAAGGAGCACTGAGATGCGAGTTGATGGGATTTCACCAGCGCTGCGGCGGCGGTTAGCCGTAGTCGACCTGGATCAACCGGTGATCGAGGCGGCGCGTTGCCTCGCCAAGAACGGCGTCGACATCGTAATCGCCTGCGATTCAGGTGGCGTATTGCAGGGCTTGCTCTCCCGGGGCGACCTGATCCGTCACATCGCAAGCAGCGATCAGTCGCAGGATCGCCCGATCGAAGCCCTGATGACCCGCAATGCAGTTTGTTGCCGACCGGCGGACGATCTCTCCCTCACCTGGCAGCTCATGAACCGCCGGGCCCTGCGCAACCTGCCAGTGCTCGACTTGGCCGGCAGGCCGGTCGGCGTGCTGAATCTCGACGACGCGCTGCAAGCGCTCCTGCGCTTCGAAACAGGACAGGAAACCATGCTGCTCGATTACATCGCCGGCGTCGGATATCGCTGAGGCAACTTCCGCGCGCGAGCTTTCGCTCGGCCTT
>DATJHO010000012.1:0-11413 GCA_035493835.1 Devosiaceae bacterium | reverse complement strand
GGCTCCAAGACCAGCTACCTCGACGAGGTGATCACCGACGATCACGGCAGCCGCATGTTCGTCTGCTCCGACACCGATTACTGCAACAAGCGCCAGGCCGAGCAGGCTGAGGCGAAAGAGTAGACGCTATGAAGGTCAAGCCCGTCCTGCTGGAAGTCTCCGGCGTTTCGAAATCTTACGGCGACCAGATCGGCTGCATCGACGTCTCCTTCACCGTTCGCCCGGGCGAGGTGATCGGCATCGTCGGCGAATCCGGCTCCGGCAAGTCGACGCTGCTCAGCTGCCTTTCCGGCCAGATGACGCCCGATCGCGGCGCCATCGTCTATGACGTGAAGGGCCGCGGGCCGGTCAATATCCGCAACCTCAGCGAACCTGAGCGCCGCAAGCTTGCCCGCACCGATTGGGGCATCGTGCACCAGAACCCGCGCGATGGGTTGAGGATGGACGTTTCCGCCGGCGGCAATGTCGGCGAACGGCCGATGGCGATCGGCGCCCGCAACTATGGCGACATCCGCGACGAGGCGCAGGAGTGGCTCCGGAAGGTCGAGATCGACCTCACCCGCACCGACGACAAGCCGAAGACGTTTTCAGGCGGCATGCAGCAGCGCCTGCAGATCGCGCGGAACCTCGTCACCAAGCCGCGGCTGGTGTTCATGGACGAGCCGACCGGCGGCCTCGACGTTTCGGTGCAGGCACGCCTGCTCGACCTGCTGCGGGGCCTCGTCCGCCAGCTCGGCATCGCGGTGATCATCGTCACGCACGACCTCGCGGTGGTGCGCCTGCTCGCCGACCGGCTCATCGTCATGCAGCGCGGCCGCGTCATCGAGGAAGGCCTGACCGACCAGGTGCTCGACGATCCGCACCACCCCTATACGCAGCTCCTCGTCTCCTCGGTGCTGCAGGTTTAGGACGCGGAATTGGCCCGGAACCGCCTCAAACCGTGTCATTCCGGCGAACGCCGGAATCCATCTTTCCCTGCCACCAACGTCATCCCTGCGGACCGGAGATGCATCCCGGCGTTCGCCGGGATGACGTCGTGCATGTGGCAAATCACAGGCTTCCATCATGACCATCCTTCACGCCAAGAACATCTCCAAGACCTTCACCCTTCACACCCAGGGCGGCACGCAGATCCCGGTGTTCAACGGCATCGAGCTCGAGGTGCGCTCCGGCGAATGCGTCTGCCTCTACGGGCCGTCTGGCGCCGGCAAGTCGACGCTGCTGCGCTCGCTCTATGCCAACTACAAGCCCGATGCCGGCCAGATCCTCATCCAGCATGAGGGCGAAACCGTCGACCTGTTGACGGCCGAACCGTGGGAAGTGGTGGAGATCCGCCGCAAAACGGTCGGCTATGTCAGCCAGTTCCTGCGCGTCATTCCGCGCATCCCCTCGCTCGAAATCGTCGCCGAACCGGCCCTCATGGTGGGCGTTCCGCGCGAGGAAGCCGAGGCCAAGGCGCAAACGCTTCTCACCCGGCTCAGGATTCCAGAGCGGCTGTGGAAGCTCGCGCCGGCAACCTTTTCCGGCGGCGAACAGCAGCGCGTCAACATCGCCCGCGGCTTCATCGCCGAGCACCCGATCCTCCTGCTCGACGAACCCACCGCCTCGCTCGACGCGGCCAACCGCCAGACCGTGGTGGAACTGATCAAGGAAGCCAAAGCGCGCGGTGCGGCCATCGTCGGCATCTTCCACGACGAAGAGGTGCGCGATGCGGTTTCCGACCGGCTGTTCGAGATTCCGTCCGTGAAGTTGACGGCTTGAGGAATTCTGTGCCGACCTCGTGGTGAGCCGGTCGAACCACGAGGTCGCATCGGTTTTCGCCGCCGGAGTAGTCTCCCTCCGCCGCGCCCCACCCGCAACGTCACCCAGGCGTAGGCCGGGGTCCATCTTGATGCCTCACCGCCATTCGGCGGATGCGGAAAGCGCCGATTCCGGCTTTCGCCGGGATGACGGCGGTGAGCGTCCGGATCGCCTCCCATTGGGGCGGCGCTATAGTCTACCACCGCCCTCAGCTTTTCCCTTGCGTCCGGCGCTCAAAACTCTATCTTAGAAGCATTCTAACGGCGTCCGGTCGGCAAGAGTCCATGATCGGGCGACAAGCGGAGTGCGCGAGAAATGTTCATCCAGACTGAAGCTACCCCCAATCCGGCGACGCTGAAATTCCTGCCGGGGCGCGAGGTGCTGCTCGGCGAGCCGCGCGATTTCCGCAATAGCGAAGATGCCATGGTCTCGCCACTGGCGACGGCGTTGTTCGCCGTGCCGGGCGTCACCGGGGTTTTCCTCGGGGCCGATTTCATCTCGGTTACCAAGGACACTGCCGATTGGGGCCACATCAAGCCCTCGATCCTGGGCGTCATCATGGAGCATTTCCTCGCCGGCAAGCCGGTGATGGCGGATGGCGAGCATGACGCGGATGAGGCCGGCGAGGAATTCTTCGACGATTCGGATTCCGAAACGGTGGAAGTGATCAAGGAACTGATCGCCACCCGCGTGCGCCCGGCCGTGGCCATGGATGGCGGCGACATCACCTTCCGGGGATACCGGGAAGGGCAAGTTTACCTTAACATGCGCGGCGCCTGCTCGGGTTGCCCGTCCTCGACCGCCACGCTCAAATCCGGCATCGAAAACCTGCTGCGCCATTTCGTGCCCGGCGTCGAGGGCGTGCAGCAGGTCTGAGGCCGGCTGGCAGCGAGACAGCGGCTCTCTCCCTCAAGCTAAATGGAGGGAGATTTGCGGGCGCCGCGGACGCATCCCGGATGAATCCCCGACGGCTGGCGTTGAGTTGTCGGCCCGTGTTAGCAAGGTCGGACATCGCCCGGCTGGGGACCTGCCATGAAGACCGCCCTTACGCTCTCAGGTTCGATCCGCAAGGGATCCTATAACGTCATCCTGCAGCACCATGTCGGGCGTAAACTCCGCGAAGCCGGGGTCGAAGTGACGGATCTGAGCCTTTCGGATTTCCCGATGCCGATCTTCAACCAGGACCTCGAGCCCGACCACGTGCCCGAGGCGGCGGGGCGGCTGGCGCAGATGTTTGCTGCCGCCGACATCGTCTTCATCGCCAGCCCCGAAAACAATTCGGGCACCACGGCGCTGATCAAGAATACCGTCGATTGGGTGTCGCGGCAGAAGCACGGGCAATGGCGCCACGCCGTCTGGGGGATCGGGGCGGTCTCCTCCGGCAAATATGGCGGCGTCGTCGGGATCCAGCACCTGCGCGATTCACTGAGCAAACTGGGCGCGCTCATCGCCCCGACCCTGCTCGGCATCGGCCCCTCCGAAGGGGCGTTCGATGAAAACGGCGATCCCGTCGAGGAGAGCATCAAGCGCAAGGTCGGCCAGCTGGTGAACGAGCTGACGCATTTTTCCCGCGGGGGCATTTAGGGGCAGCCTCTCTGCAACCTTGCGGAGCGGAGCGCGTGGCCCGCCCCCCACCCTGGCGCTGCCGCGCTCACCCTCCCCACAAGGGGGAGGGAGCGATGGAATCGCCAGGCGGTGCCACAAATCTCCCTCCCCCTTGCGGGGAGGGGAGCGGCAGCAGGGTGGGGGTCGGGTCACCAGTGCTGCGCTTCTCTGTTGCCAACCCCGCCCAAGCTTTCTAGCCTTTCGCCATGGACAAGACCGAGCGGTTGTTCGCCATCATGGATGCGCTCCGCCGGCACCGCCACCCGGTGACGGCGCAGGCGCTTGCCGAGGAGCAGGGCGTGTCGGTCCGGACGCTGTATCGCGATGTGCAGACGCTGATCGGGCTGGGAGCGCCCATCGACGGCGAGTCGGGCGTCGGCTACCTGCTGCGCCCGGGCTTCTTTCTGCCGCCGCTGATGTTTTCGGCCAATGAACTCGACGCGCTGGTGCTTGGCGCTCGCTGGGTCGAGGCCCGCCCGGACGCACCCCTCGCCAAGGCGGCGCGCTCGGCATTGGGAAAGATCGCAACCGCATCCCCCGAAGACCTGCGCGACCGCCTGGCCAATACCGGGCTCTGGCCGGTGCGCAGCAATTGGGAAAATATTGCCGACAAGCCGCTGCTCGCCGTGATCCGCGAGGCGATGCGGTCGGAAACGGCCGTCGAAATCGCCTATGAGGACGAGAGCGGCAACGCCTCCAGCCGCGCCATCTGGCCGGTGTCGCTGGCCTATTACGAGGAAAAGCAGATCGTCGCCGCCTGGTGTACGCTTCGCAACGATTTCCGCCATTTCCGCACCGACCGCATCGCCACCGCCGTCGCGACCGAGGCCCGCTTCGGCAAGCGCCGGGCGGTATTGGCGAAGGAATGGGAGGCGGCGTGGCAGGCCGAACAGCGGGGAAAATATACCCGGGATTAGCTAACATCCGCGCCCCTCGGGCATCCTCATTTACCGCCTCCTCATCCTGAGCTTGTCGAAGGACGGGGATGGCCCGATGGGCGACCTCGTGGGCTCATCATGAGGTCACGCGATGGTGACGCGCTTTCCTGACTCGGGCTGTCAGCAGGGTTGGCGCATTCTTCACCGGCGGGCAAGCGGTCCGCTGTTGGCTGGAAGGACTCATCATGACCGAGATCACCCCCTTCATTATTGCCATTCCCGACGCCCAATTGACCGACCTGCGGGAGCGGCTCGAAATGACGCGCTGGCCGGCCTCGGTGACCGAGGATTGGAGCCATGGCCAGCCGCTCGGCTTCATTCGCGAGCTCTCCGAGCAGTGGCGCGCCGGCTTCGACTGGCGCGAGCAGGAGCAAAAGCTCAACCGCTATCCGCAGTTCCTGACCGCGATCGACGGGCAGACCGTCCGTTTTCTGCACGTCAGGTCAAGGGAGCCGAACGCTTTTCCGCTGATCCTGACGCATGGCTGGCCTTCCACCTTCTTCGAGTTCTTCGACGTCACCGGCCCGCTTACCGATCCGCGAGCGCATGGGCTCGATCCCGAACTCGCCTTCGACCTGGTGATCCCCTCCGTGCCGGGCTACGCCTTTTCCACCCCGCTTGCCGGCCCCGGCTGGGATGCCGCCCGCACCGCAAAAGTCTGGGACACGCTCATGAAGCGGCTGGGCTACCGCCGCTACGGCGCCCAGGGCGGCGATCTCGGCGCGCTGATCTCCAAGGAACTCGGCGTGCTGCAACCCGAGGGCCTCGACGGCGTCCACCTGCAGCAGATCTTCGCCTTTCCGCAGGGGACACCCGGTGAAATGGACACGCTCTCCCCGTTCGAGCGCGACGGCTTTGCCAACCTCGATAAATTCCAGAAATATGCCGGCTACCAGCCGATCCAGGAAAAGCGCCCGGCAACGCTCGGTTACGGCCTCGTCGATTCCCCCGTCGCCCTTCTCGCCTGGAACGCCGAGCTGTTTTTCGGCTTCGAGGGTGAAGCCGCCCGCGTCCTCGACCGCGAGCGCTACCTGACGCATGTTTCGCTGTACTGGTTCACGGGGACGGGCGGCTCGGCGGCGAACTTCTATTACGAGGGGGCGCAGACCGGCGCCGGCTATCGCGAGGCTAGGAACGAGACGCCGACCGGCGTTGCGGTCTTCCCCGAGGATTTCCGCTCGGTCCGGAGCTTTGCCGAACGCAGCAATAACATCGTCCACTGGACGGAAATGCCGCGCGGCGGCCATTTTGCCGCGATGGACGCGCCCGACCTGCTGGTTGCCGACATGCGGAAGTTTTTTGGCCGGTTTGTTTGACCACACCTGGCGGACCTCATGGTGTCGCACCACGAGGTCCTGCCGCATTGCTTGTGGCTCATCCTTCGCCAGGCTGAGGACCAGGGTCCAGGCCAAGGCCTCAGACGGCGGTCAGCATGACCTCGTGGGCGGCCGTGATGAGGTTCGAGTACGGGCAGATCTGGTGCGCCTTGTGCATCAGCGCCTCCACCTGGGCCTTCTCGAAGCCCGGGACATGCACCGCAAGCGCGGCCACGATGGTGAAGCCGACATTGTCCTCGCGATCGGCAAAGCTCACGCTTGCCGTGATCGTGATGCCTTCGGGCAGCTTGACCTCCGCCTTGCGGGCCGCACCCTGCAGGGCGCCGAGGAAACAGGCCGCATAGCCGGTTGCGAACAGTTCCTCGGGATTGGTGCCCGGGCCGCCATCGCCGCCCATTTCCTTGGGAACGGAAAGGTCCACCGAAACCCGGCCGTTCTTGGTGGCCGAATGGCCTTTGCGGCCGCCGCCGGTCGCGGTGGCTTCGGTGGTATAGACGATCTTCATGGGAGTCTCCTGGTGGTCGAGTTCGGCAGGGCCCAGGCGGGTGCTGCGTCGTACTGTATGTAGTCCGCAATTTAGTTGGACGCAATTCAATTGTGTGCTAGCTAATTGCAGTGGCGCGCCGGCGCCACCCAGCGCATGCTTCCTGATTGGAGGACCATCTCTTTGGACGCAAAAGAACACATCGATGCGTTGCGGCTCGAGCGACAGCTCTGCTTTGCGGTCTATGCGGCGGCGCATGCCTACAATCGGCTCTATAAGCCGCTGCTCGATCCCCTCGGCCTCACCTATCCGCAATATCTCGTGCTGCTCGTCTTGTGGGAGCAGGATGGGCTGACGGTGAAGGCCATCGGCCAGCTGCTGCTGCTCGATTCAGGCACGCTCACCCCTCTGCTGAAACGGCTGGAGGCCGCGGGGCTGGTGTCGCGTCAGCGCAACGACGCCGATGAGCGCCAGGTCATCATCCGCCTGACGGCCACAGGTCGCGAGCTGCAGTATCGGGCCACGGAGGTCCCCAAGGCTGTTGCCCGTGCCTTCGACGGCCCGGAAAGCGAGGCATTGATCCTTAAACAGACCCTGGTCGCGTTGCGCGAAAGGCTCAGTGCCGGCGCACTTTCCTCCAACTGACAGAGGGGCCAGAGTTTTGTTTGAAATGTTTTGGACTTTGGCGTTATGAGCCCTCAATCACCCAGGAACCTCTCATGTCTGCCAAGTCCAAAGCCTTCATTGCCGACCTTCTGAAACTTGCCGATGTCGAAATCGACGGCACGCGTCCCTGGGACCTGCGCGTCAACGACGACCGACTCTATGACCGAGTCATGAGCTATGGCACCCTCGGCTTTGGCGAGGCGTACATGGATGGCTGGTGGGAGGCCGAGGCGATCGACGAACTCATCTACCGGCTGCTGAAGTTCGACGTTAAATCGCATGTAAAGCTTGATTTCAGCGTCATCATGACAGCCGCTCGCAGTCGCCTGTTGAACCTCCAGCGCCGGCGCGTCTTCGAGGTCGGCGAAAAGCACTACGACATCGGCAACGAGCTCTATTCGGTCATGCTCGACAAGCGCATGATCTATTCCTGCGGCTACTGGCAGGGGACGGACGACCTCGACGAGGCACAGGAGAAAAAGCTCGACCTCATCTGCCGCAAGGCGGGGCTGCAGCCGGGCATGCGCATCCTCGATATCGGCTCGGGCTGGGGCGGCTTCCTGCGCTTTGCCGCCGAGCGCTACGGCGTTGAGGGCGTGGGCCTCACCATCTCCAAGGAGCAGGCGGAATACGCCAACGCCAATCGCGGCAATTTGCCGGTCGAGACGCGCCTCCAGGACTATCTGTCCATGGACGGAAAATTCGACCGCATCATCTCGATCGGCATGTTCGAGCATGTGGGCGTGAAAAATTACCGCGCCTATATGCAGAAGGTGCGCGACCTGCTGGCGCCCGAGGGGCTGTTCGTGCTCCACACCATCGGCGGCAATCTCAGCCAGAGCTACGGCGATCCGTGGGCCGACAAGTACATCTTCCCGAACGGCATGCTGCCCTCGCCCATGCAACTGGGCAAGGCGGTCGAGGGTCTGTTCGTCATGGAGGATTGGCACAATTTCGGTGCCTATTACGATCCCACGCTCATGGCCTGGCTCCGGAATTTCGACGCTGCCTGGCCGGCGCTTTCGGCCCAGCACGGGGACAAGTACGACGAGCGTTTCCAGCGCATGTGGCGCTACTATCTCGCCTCCTTCGCCGGCGCCTTCCGCAGCCGGGTGATTCAGCTCTGGCAGGTAGTGCTCTCACCTGAGGGCGTCGTGGGCGGCTACCAGTCAATCCGCTAGGTTTTGCCCCTTTTGACGTCGCACATTGGGAAACCCGCTCCCGTCAGGGGGAGCGGGCGGGAATAACCACCCCTTGCAAGCGTTGATCTCTCCGAGACTGCCCGCCCGCTGCGGGCGGCCCGTCACCAGGAGAGGATTCTCATGCGCAATACCCATCTCGGCGGGCGCCTGTCGCTCGCATTCGCTGCGGGCCTGCTTGCCGCCGGTCTCAGCCTGCCAGCGCTTGCCGTCGACACCGGCGGCGGTGGCGGCGAGCCGGCGGCGCCGGCAATGAGCGCACCGGCCCCCAGCACCAGCCCGGCACCCCGCGCCACACGGCCCACGCAGGCGCCAAGAGCCCGGCGCATCGATCTCAACGAGGCCCGCCAGCTAATCGCCCGCAATGACTGGAACGGTTCGGTCAAGCTGCTGCGGCAGATCGTGGTGCAGCAGCCCAGAAACGCTGACGCCTTGAACCTGCTTGGCTACAGCCTCCGCCAACAAGGCAAAATGAAAGAGGCGGAGGCCTGGTATCTGAAGGCGCTAAAGCTCAAGCCCGGACATCTGGGCGCCAATGAATATCTGGGCGAACTTTACGTTATGACAGGCCAGATGAGCAAAGCCCAGTCTCGACTAAAGGTCATTGCCCGAATCTGCGGCAACACGAGCTGCGAAGAATACCAGGATCTTGCCAAGGCCATCGCCACCAAGGCCTGAGCCAGACCTCTAACGAACAAGGGCGGCCAATGGGGCCGCCCGGACTAGGCGCTGGCGCCAATACTGGGTGACACGCTTTAGTCATATTTTGCCCCGACAGCCGGCCGCAGACCTACAACTACGGTCTAGTTCCCTCATCTTCTGAAATACATTACCTCATGCAAGTTACAAAACGGTAATGCTTTGGTATTGTCAGGTCATACGTCGGTATCGTCTTGGTCCGTTGCTTGCGATCGCAGCAAGTTGATAGTGGAAAATGTGCAACATGTGCGTGCCGCGTGGCTGTCATGTCCTTGCCACGCCAAAAAAGTATTCGCTTTGTGGTGAGCTTGTGGCAAGGAGATCGCCAGCCGCCCACAGCGGCGAATCGTTAACTGGGGCAAGGCGGCTCGACCGAGACGCCCGAGGCCAAGGACACTTATAATGACCAAGACTACCGTTTCTCTGCTGGCCGCAGCCTTTGTGGTTGCCACCGTTCCGGCGTTCGCCGCCGATCTGCCGCTCGGCGTCGTCGCTGCCCCGGCCCCCGCGGCCGCGCCGCTGAACACCTTGACCCTCGAGACCGACCCGGAATTCATCGAGACGCCGAACGCCCCAACCGACGGTTCGCTCCAGGATTGGTACATCAGGGGTATCTATTCGCGTAACCTCGGCCAGGGCCTCAGCGGCTCGCTCGCCATCCAGAACACCGCCAAGCCGGCGGGCGGCGCCTTCGCTGGCGGCTCCGACCAGCAATACTATGAAGGCGCTCTCGCCTATAGGCTGGCTGTGACCAGCGATCTGTCGTTCACCGTCACCGGCACCCTCGGCTACACGGCCGGCAATACCGGCTACCTGAACGATGCGGCCGTCAGCGGCTCCACGCAGGGCACCGAAGGCTTCCTCTACTACGCCATCAACGGCGCGGCCGACTGGAAGGTCGACCAGCATTGGACCTGGAACGTCATCAACGCCCGCTACCGCAACGCGTTCGACCTGACCTGGGTCACCCCGAAGGTGCAGACCGGCCTTACCTACAACATCGATGCCTTCAACGCCGTCTACGGCGCCGTTGGCTATGCCTGGAAGGACTCCGGCAACGGCCAGGGCCTCCAGAGCAGCAGCTACAACGTAGCGGTCGGCTACAAGTACTCGTTCTGATCTCAAAGTATTGACTACGAGCGGCGGTCCTTTCGGGGCCGCCGCTTTTTATTGCTTCGGGCTAACCTCAAACGGGCTTGGGATCGACTTGAACTTTGACAGTTGGATGTCGTTGCAAGCAACACCCGCTGCCATGTCGCCTGACTATGGAAAAGCCGCTTAGTTAAACTGCCTGTACACGTCATCACTAACAACGGCAGTTGGGGGCGCCAGTTGGTCTGGCCCCTGGTCGGGCCGCCACCTTTCCATGCCAAGATGTTTCGGGCTCAGCCGAGCTGGAAATTGAGCCTGTAGCTCAGCGCCTCGGCGACATGCGGCCGCGCCACTTTTTCGAGGCCGGCGAGATCGGCAAGGGTCCTAGCCACCTTCAGCACGCGGTGATAGGCGCGCGCCGAAAGCGAAAACCGTGTCGCCGCTTCGAGCAGCAATTTCTGGCTCTCCCGGTCCGGATCGACGATTTTTTCGATCAGCGTCGGGCCCGCGGCGGCGTTGGTATAGATCCTAGGTTCGCCCAGTTCCAAAAACCGCTGTCTCTGCCGCTCGCGCGCCCGGGCGACGCGTGCGGCAACTGCACTGGAAGGTTCGGCCGTCGACGCCCCGATCATGTCGGCGGCGGAAACCGCCGGCACATCGATCCTGAGGTCGATGCGATCGAGGAAGGGCCCCGAAAGTCGTCCCTGATAGTCGGCGGCGCAGCGGTCGCCGCGCTTGCAGGTGAACCCGGGCGTGCCCGCGAGCCCGCATTTGCAAGGGTTCATGGCCGCCACCAGCTGAAACCGCGCCGGGTAGCTGACGCGGGCATTGGCGCGGGCGATCACCGCCTCGCCCGCTTCCAGCGGCTGCCTGAGGCTGTCGAGCACGGCCGGGGCGAATTCGGGCAGCTCATCGAGGAACAACACGCCGTTATGGGCGAGGCTCACTTCCCCCGGTCGCACTTTCAGCCCGCCGCCGACCAATGCCGCCATCGAGGCCGAGTGGTGCGGCGCCCGGAAGGGCCGGCGATCCGACAACGCCCCATCGGCGAGCTCGCCCGCGATCGATTGAATCATGGAGACGTCGAGCAGTTCGCGGGCATCGAGCGGCGGCAGGATCGAGGGCAGTCGCGCCGCCAGCATCGATTTCCCTGCGCCCGGCGGCCCGATCATCAATAGGTTATGCCCGCCCGCGGCCGCGATCTCGAGGGCACGCCGCGCCACCTCCTGGCCCCGCACCTCCGACAGGTCGGGCAGCGGGGCAAGGTTCATGCGCCGGCGCATGATCGGCCGCGGCGCTAGCTGGTGCCCGGCGAGGTGGTTGACCAGCGCGAGCAGCGAAACTGGCGCAATGATGTCGATGTCCTCGCCCGCCCACGCCGCTTCCGGGCCCGAGCCCTCGGGGCAGATGATACCGAGGCCATGGGCATGGGCGGCAATGGCGGCGGGAAGGGTGCCCGAAACCGGTGCCAGCCGGCCATCCAGCCCCAATTCGCCCAGCGCCAGATGGCCGATGAAGGCATCGGGCGGCACGGCGCCAATGGCCCCCATCAGCCCCAGCGCGATCGGCAGGTCGTAATGGCTCCCCTCTTTC
>DATJHO010000011.1:0-8169 GCA_035493835.1 Devosiaceae bacterium | reverse complement strand
CATCGCGCCGGCGCTCACGGGCGATGTCGAGAGCGAAACCAATATTCGCGCGCGACCGTCTTGGTCGGGAACAGCGCGTAGGACTGAAAGACAAAGCCCATGCGGCGGCGGGAAGGCGCAAGAGCGGTCACATCGGTGTCCGCCCTGAAAATGCGGCCGCCATCGGGCGCAGCGAAGCCGGCCACGCAGCAGCGTGGTCTTCCCGCATCCGGAATCGCCGAGCAGGGTGACGAACTCGCCAGCCCTGAGCTCAAGCGAGACCGAGTCGACCGCAGTCGCCTTGCCGAATTGCTTCGATACTTTGTCGATCAGTAGAAAGGGCCGGGTCCCCAAGGACCCGGGGCGCATGCCATCCCGGCCAGTCAGATCAGGCATTACTTCTTCAGGAACTTATTGGAGAACTCAGTGCGGAAGGCCGCGATGTCGACCGGGCGACGCAGCTTCCAGAGGGTGAGCTTGGCAGGTGCTTGTCGGCGAGGCGCTTGGTGTTGACCACCATGCACATCGTGGTCGCGAACAGCTTGGAGTAGAAGCCATCGGGATCGCGGAAATCCGGGCGGATCTTGGAATCCTTCGGCTCATAGGGCTCGAAGACGCCGGGGTTCTTCTCATGGGTGTAGTGGCCGAGCGAAAGCTCGGGGGCGATGTCGAAGCTCGGATCGGCAATGACGGCCGCCAGAGGCAACATGCCGCCGCCCAGCGATTTGCCCAGAACCGTAATATCGGGCTTCACGCCCTGATGTTCGGAGCTGAACAGCTTGCCTGTCTTGCCCAGCCCGGTCGGGATCTCGTCGAAGATCAGCATGGCGCCAAAAGCATCGCAGGCTTTGCGCACTTCCTGCCAGAATCCCGCAAGCCCTGCTGGCGAATGAACACGGCGGCATCGCGCCACAATAGCGGGGCAGAGGCCGAGGCATCAACCTGTTCATTCCACTCGGAGCGGCTTGCGGGCAATTTGGTCATCGGTATGGGATAGCTTTCGCGGTCTAAGGATGGGCCGATCAAGCTCCCTCTCGGGAGATTGCGCCGAAACCCGATCCGGATCAGAATAAGTTTCTCTTATTTGTGTGACGTCATAATGAAGCGAAATTAATCACATACGGGGCTGCCGATGAGATTTTCACGATGAACCTTGCCCAAATTCGCGCTTTCCACGCCGTTGCGACGCACCGTGGCTTCTCCGCCGCCGCCCAAGCGCTCGGCGTGAGTCAGCCCGCCGTCACCCAGCAGATCAAGGCGATCGAGGATGCGCTGGGCGCGCGGCTTTTCGACCGGCGCGGCGGCACGGTCGAACTCACCTTGGCGGGGCGCAATCTGCTGCCTCAGGTGCACCACGCAGCGATGATCCTCGATGACCTCGACGCGCGCATCAACAACGCCCGGGGGCTGCGGGTCGGCAATCTGTCGATCGGGATCTGTGCCCCCTATATCGTGATGCCGATCCTGAAGCGGTTCATGGCCGGTTATCCCGGCATCCGCCTCGACGTGCGGCTGGAAAATTCCAACGAGCTGCTGGACCTGGTCGCCAAGCACAACATCGACCTCAGCATTTCGACACTCACCGAGCCGAATCCGGATTTTGCATGCGTGCCGCTGATCGCGCAGCACGTTCTGGTGCTGGTGCCGCCGAACCACGAATGGGCGGAACGGCAGACGATCGACGTCAGCGAACTCAGTGGCGCCCCGTTTATCCTGCGCGAGACGGGCTCGATGACGCGATCCCTGTTCGAACAGGGGCTGATGCGGGCTGGTGTCGAAGTCGACGTGCGGCTGGTGCTGGGCAGCCGCGAAACCGTCAAGGAAGCCGTTGCCGCCGGGCTGGGCTGCGGCATCGTGCTCGACCGGGAACTGGGAGTGAGCCCGGGAATTCGCGGCATTCCCGTCACCGGGGCGACGATGTCGGCGGCGGAGTACATCGTGACCCTGCCGGAAATCGCGCCGCTGGGCGGCGTATCCGCCTTCATCGCCGCCGCTCGGGCAGTTTATGGCCAGACGGAGAGTCCGGGGGGCGCCCCTGTAACCTAGAGCGTTTCCAGGAAAAGTGGCCACCACTTTTCCGGTTCGGAAGCGCGATACAACAAAGACTCAGAGATCGTTCAGCGTTTCCACGAAACGGTGAACGGCTCTAGGCGGTGCGCACCCTGCCCACCTTCAGGACCGCGTCCACCAGGGCGTCGAGATCTTGCTCATCGGTACGATGGTTGACGATCGCGGCCCGGATCGCGAGCTTGCCGGCCAGAGTGGTCGTCGAGGGTGCGGCGATGCCGGATTCGTGGATATCGGCGACGATCTCGGCGTTCAGCTCGTCGGCATTAGCGGCGCGGTAGCGGAAGCAGACGATGTTGAGCCCGACCGGCGCCAGCAATTCGAGCTGCTCCTCGGCGGCGATCCGGCGTTCGAGGTAGCGGGCGAGCGCACAAGTTCGCGCCATCATTGCCCCCAGCCGGTCTGTGCCGAAGGTTTTCAGCGTAAACCAGGTTTTTAGCGCGCGAAAGCCACGAGACAGGTCGGGGCCGAAATCGGTGGGCCAGGGCGAACCGGCCGCAAGCCCCCGGGTTTCGCGGCGGAGGTAGGCGGCGGGTGCCGCAAAAGTGTCGAAGTGCTGCTGCCCGTCGCGCACCATCAGGAAGCCGGCATCATAGGGCACCTGCCCCCATTTGTGGAAATCCAGCGCAATCGAGTCGGCGGACTCAAGCCCGGCAAGCCGCGGCGCGATCTCCGGCGAAAACACTCCGAGCGCGCCAAAAGCGCCGTCGATGTGAAACCAGAGCCGCTCCTCCGCGCACAATTCGTGCAGCGCACGCAAATCGTCGATGGCGCCGATATCGACCGTGCCTGCCGAGCCAACCACCAGGAATGGCTCCAGGCCTGCCTCGCGATCCGCCCTGATCGCCTCCCGGAGCGCGGCAATGTCGATGCGGTGCGCGGCATCGATGCCAACGCGGCGCAGGGCCTCGCTGCCCAGCCCGCTCAGGTCCATCGCCTGCGCGATGCAGCCATGGGCGGCGACCGAGCTGTAGGCCCGCAGTCGCGTTCCGACGCCGCCGACACCGGTCTGCCGCACTTGTTCGCCGAGCGCCCTCGCGCGCGCCACCAGCACCGCCAGCAAATTCGCCATCGAGGTGCCGGTCACGAACAGCCCGCTCGCTTCCAACGGAAAGCCGAAGGCCTGCCGCATCCACGCGACGACCTGCCGCTCCACCTCGATCGGCATATGATCGCGGCCACCGAGATTGGCGTTAAGCCCCCCTGCGAGCATTTCGGCGAGCATTCCAACTGCGGTGCCCCCGCCATGTACCCAGCCCATGAATCCGGGATGCACATTGCCGGTCGCATAGGGCAGCACGAATTCGGTGAACTCGCGATGCACGTCGGCCAATGGCGAGGGATCGCGCGGCAATTCGGCCCGGAAGCGGGCACGGGCATCGTCGGGAATGGGCTGCCAGACCGGGCGTCGGCGAATGCCCTCGACATAGTCGAACATGTTGTCGAGCATCTTGTGCCCCTGGGCCCGGAGCTCGCTCCAGTCCTCTGGATCAAGCCCGTCCGCCCCGCCCGGGGCGAAATCCGACCCGCGGTCAGATCTCGGCATTGTCGGCGCCCCGGTTCACCATTTTCCGGAGCATTGCCTCATAGGCGGTCCTGATTTTTTCCACGAACGGCCCCTTGTAGGCGAATTTCTGGTTGTCCCGATGCACGAGCATCGAAGCATTGGCTTCGAATATCACCAGATTGCCAGCGCGGTCGATGCCGCAGTCGATGCCGAAATATTCGAGATCGACACGAGCCCCGATGCTGCGGAGAGCCTCTTGCTGCGCCGGGCCGAAGGCGGTGCCGGGATCTGCCAGGAACCGCGCCTCTTCCTGCTGCATCCAGGGGAACTCGGCCATCCTGGTATTATCGTGATGCAGCTTCCAGTCTTCGCCGACGGCAAGATGGTAGGGCAGGATCTCGCCACCCACGAAGATGAAGCGGTACTTGCGAAAGAACCCGTCAGCTGAGCGGAAATCCGCGTACTCGATCAGATAGAGGTCTACGCCCGGATGCTGCAGTGCGAATGTCTCGACCGCGTCGAGGCTATCGAGCAGCTCGAACTCGGTGCCGGCATGGGTGCCTGCCGGCCGCACCAATAAGGGAAACGCGAAGCCGGCGGCCAAGTCCCGCGCTGCGGCGGGCCCGGTCTCGGCGCGATGTCGGGCGATGCGCGGAATGCGGCAATGGGGAATTCCCTGCAGCCGGCTCGCCATGGCTTCCCGCGTGGTGCCGGCGATCTTGCTTGGATGATTGATAACCGGCAACCCGAGCCCGTCTACGAGTTCCGCCGCCTGTTCCAGCAACGCACCGGCCTGGTCGGCGTCCGAGATCAGGCTGACCACGATTTGCCCGCCCTGCCGCAGCCGCTGGAGATCGTACCGGGCGCCATCCAGCACGGCGGCGGTGTTGGTTTCAAAGCTCAGGCCGCCCAGCAGGTATTCGGAAGGCGTGTTGCCGACGAGGGGCGCAAAGAGTGCCAGCACTCGGAATTCGGGCAATGTCGCCGCCGGCCGCCGGATCATCGGCTGGAGGGTGGCGGCGACGAGGTATGCCGCGTTTGCCCCCGCAAGATCCCCCGCCTTCTGCTTGACGCCCCCGATCCAGTAAAGACTCTCGGCATCTTGCGGATCAGCGGCGAGGATTTCTTCGAAGCACGCCAGGGCCAGGTCCAGTTCGCCGAGTTCCTGATGCAGCTTGCCGAGCTCCTTGCGGATCGCGACATCCCCTGGACGCTCCGCCACAAGCTCCAGGAGGAAAGCTTTCGCCGGCGGATACTGGCGGCTCGAAATAAGCGTCTGAACCAGATTGGTCCGCGACGGAACGTGGAGCCGGTCAACCGCGAGTGCTTGCAAATAGAGCGCAATCGCATCCTGCGACCGGCCCCACCGCGCACAGACGTTTCCCAGATTACACCATGCGGCAGTCAATTGAGAATCCAGCCGCAGCGCGGTTTTATAGTTCTCCGCCGCCTTGTCCAGGTCACCCTGGATCATCGCGGCATTGCCCTCAGCGCAGTAGAGACTCGCTAGCTGCGAGTTCGAAGCGCTCTGGGTCACGCCGCTCGAAGGCGCGGATTCGAGGGGCGTCTTCGCTTGCTGGTCTTGGCCGCCGGAAGCGGAGCCGCAGTATTCACCCTCCCCAGACAGCACAGGTTCCGCAGTAAGACGAGGCACATCACCGGTAATATTGGGTGCCGTAGAGGACATATTTATTGCACTAGCCATCTGTTGGTCGAGTAAACGCTAGTGGTTTGTGCCTAACGAGGTGTTAACGGGAGGATTTCGGGAAATTGAATAGTATGTCGGAATGTGTCTGTTCGGGCGCGGCGAAACGAGACTATGCAAAATTCTTGTTCAACGCAGGTCGCCAGCAACGAATTGGGCAGTCAAGCAGCCGGCTTACCGGCCGGTTGGGTTTGTCCACCCCTTGCGGTATCCTGGGCATCTCACCCCAGCAACGAGACCTCTATGCACCCCTCACGTGAACTCAGCCGCCTCATCGAAATCATGGCCCGGCTGCGCGATCCGGCGACCGGCTGTCCCTGGGACCTCGATCAGGATTTTTCCACCATCAAGAATTACACGATCGAAGAGGCATACGAGGTCGCCGACGCGATCGAGCGCGAGGACTACGAGGATCTGCGCGACGAGTTGGGCGATCTGCTGCTGCAGCCCGTCTATCACGCCCAGATGGCCGCAGAACGCGGGCTCTTCGACATCGGCGACGTGATCGAAGCAGTGACGTCGAAGATGATCCGGCGGCACCGCCACGTCTTCGGCCCGGACGCCGCCGGCGATGCCGCCGCCGCGACCGTACGCTGGGATGCAATCAAGGCCGAGGAGCGCGCCAGCAAGGCGGCGCGCCGCCGGGCCGCCGAAACACCTGCCTCGGTGCTGGACGATGTCCCGCAGGTCCTGCCGGCGCTGGCCCGTGCCGAAAAGCTGGCAAAGCGCGCGGCCTCGGTCGGCTTCGACTGGCCCGACACTGCCGCGGTGCTGGAGAAGACCGACGAAGAACTCGGCGAAGTCGCAAGCGCAATCATGGCCGAAGACCGCCAGGCGATCACTGAGGAATTGGGCGACCTCTTGTTCGCCGTCGCCAATCTCGCCCGCCATCTCGGCGTCGATCCGGAGGCGGC
This sequence comes from Devosiaceae bacterium, assembly GCA_035493835.1. GTDB lineage: Bacteria > Pseudomonadota > Alphaproteobacteria > Rhizobiales > Devosiaceae > DASZTU01. The sequence continues at coordinate 1,997 of DATJHO010000011.1, read as the reverse complement.
ATTGCGCGACGCCAACGCCAAATTCATCCGTCGCTTCAGCTACGTCGAGGCCCGGGCCCGCGAGGACGGCGTGCCGCTTGCCGAGGCAGGCCTCGAGCGGCTCGATGGGTATTGGAACGAGATTCGCGCGCGGGACAAGGAGGCGGAATGAGGCGGTTGCCGAGGCGCGACCCACGGACTGCCCCAGTTTTCGACGGAGCGCCACGCAATCGAGACGCTCCCTTGTGATCTTCCAAGCTCGACGCGCGTTTCGACAGTCTTGCGTGAGATCAACGACGCATCAGGCGCGATGTGCGACGACGCAATCGCTTTCGCATCATAGCAATTGGAGGTCGAAATGTGGCGCATGCTCTTGACGATTGCCGTGCTGGTGCTGATACCGGCAACTTGCTTCGCTGAAGACATGAAATTTGAATTTGCCGGCGACCAGTTTGCCAGCGGGCAGCGTCCCACGCTGCAGCAGCCCGTGGAGCGCGATGCCTTCATCGCCGGCAACGACGTATCCCTGACCGCGCCGGTCGCCGGCAGCGCCCATCTCGTCGGCATGAACGTCAACGCTGCGGCGCCCGTCACCGGCAACCTCTACGCCGCCGGCTTTACGGTCAATGTGACTGCGCCCGTCACCGGCAACCTCACCGCGGCCGGCAACACCGTTGCCATCGCCTCTTCGGCAAGGGTCGGAGGCAATGCGCGGCTTGCCGGGTCCAGCGTCACCCTTGCGGCCCCGGTTTCCGACTCGGCGCTCGTCACCGCGCAATCATTGACGCTCGAGGGAACAATCGGGCACGATCTCGCCTTTCATGGCCAGAACCTGACCTTCGGCCCCGGCGCCAAGGTCAATGGGACGCTGTCGATTGAGGCGCCCAAGCCGATCGAGGTGCCGGCCAGCGTGGCACCGGCGGAGCGGGTCAAGTACCAGGAGGCCGCCGGCTCCAACTACTTCTCCCAGGCCGGCAGTACGGCCGGGGGCGTTCTCAGCGGCTTCTGGCCGGCGTTCTGGGCGATCGGCACCTGGTGGTTGCTGCTGTTCGTGATCGGGGCAGCGTTCATCGCGTTTGCGCCTCGCCTGATGGGAGCGCTCGACGACGCCGCAACATTCCGCCCGGGACAAAAGCTCCTGTTTGGCCTGCTTGCTCTTGCGACCCTGCTCGGGCTGGTGCCGGTGCTGGTGTTGACCGTCGTCGGGCTGTTGCTGATGCCGGTGCTGCTGCTCCTCATCTTTGTCGCCTGCACCCTCGGCTACATCGCCGGCGCCTTCTTCCTGGCGCTGCGGATCGCGGAGCGGACTGCCCCGATCGACAATGCGCCGCGGCGAATTGCCGTGCTGGCCGTGGCGCTCATTGTTGCGGGGCTGGTGAGCACGGTGCCGGTACTCGGCTGGGTGTTCAGCTTCGTGCTGCTGTTATTCGGGCTGGGCCTGATGACGACGCTGCTGACCGACCGCTGGAACGAGCGACGCGTTTTGCCGCGCATGCCGTCGCCAGCCTCCGCCCCGCACCCGACCGCGCGATGAGGGACGTTATCCCTTCGGGCTGAAACCTGGAGTAGCCAACCTTCGCCATTGAGCAACGCCCTCGCTCCAAGCTCCGTCATCGCCCGGCTCGCCCGGGCAATCCAGGGGCCCCGAGGTCCGCTGTGCCCGTTGCCCTGGATGCGCCGGACAAGCTGGGGCATGACGGGCCTGCTGCGAGGTAGGCGCGGGACGTGGGGAGTCTCCGCTCAGAACGTTCCGGCCCAACCCGTTCCAGCCGCACTCCTAGCCGTGATTGATCATCACGTGCCTTACAGCCGTATAGTCCTCCAGCGCGTAGATCGACATGTCCTTGCCGTATCCGGATTGTTTTAGGCCGCCATGGGGCATCTCGTTGACCAGCATGAAATGCGTGTTGATCCAGGTGCAACCATATTGAAGTCGCGCCGCCGTCTGCATGGCCTTGCTGATGTCCTTGGTCCAGACCGATGAGGCCAGCCCGTAATCGCTGTCATTGGCCCAGGCA
>DATJHO010000010.1:0-2555 GCA_035493835.1 Devosiaceae bacterium | reverse complement strand
GCATCATGCGGATGTGACACAGCGCACATCGGCGCTGCCGTCCAACACCTGCTCCCGAACCTCCCGGCGCTGAAGGGAACCAAGACAGAGATGTGAATCGTCACATCCAATTCTTCAGGAGCCGATCATGCCTTTCATTTCGTCTATCAAGAGAACCTCTCTTGTCGCCGCGGCCTTCGGCTTCGCTGCCTATGGCGTGGCGACGATGCCGGCGGCGGCGCTGCCGCTTTCCGGCTATCTCAACGGAAGCGGCGGTCAGTTTCACAAACCCGTCGGTGAGTTCGGCAACAAGCCGGTGGAAGTCGGACACGGGCCCGTGGTGAATCCCAATCATGCGCCGATCCACGTCTGCCCGCTCTACTCGCCGGAGTGCAAAGGTCCGCCCAGGGCGAATCCGAATCCGCCGACAGGCGGCCATGGGCCGATCGTGGTCAACCCTCCGCCGGTGATCGTTGCCGCTCCGCCGATCGTGGTCACAGCGCCCCCGCCCGTCATCGCCCGGCCGCAGCCGGTATATGCCGGCCGGCCGATGCACGCTCAGGCGCCGAGCACCAATGCTAGTCCCAACGTCGCATCGGGTGAGCCCTGCAACTGCCTGACCAAGCAGTATCAGCAGGATGGCAGCGTCGTGTTCCGCGATCTCTGCACGCACGAAGCCGCGATCGCGACTCAGGCCGACCTGCAAGCCCAGCAGGCCGCAGTCCAGAACCCGAACCAGGACCAGACTCAAGCGATGCCGGCCAAATGATCGCACTGGCAGGGTGGGTTGGCCCAACGGGTCCGCGCGCAGCACGGCCCGATGACAAGCTCCGGCGTACCCACCACCTTGGTCTTTGCGGACGCATGGTGGGTTACGCCTTGCGGCTAACCCACCTACGCAACAGCGCTTCTAACCGCTCGCCCCGATCCCCGCGGCGACCTGGCCGCGCAGACGCTCGAGCGAGAGCAGCGTGTTGGCGCAGGCCTCCGCCACCTCGATGCCCTTGGTGGCAAAATGCTTGCGGAAGAAATCGAAATGCGCCTGGCTCTCGTGGAACTGCTGCGGCGTCAGCACCGCGGAGAACACCGGCACCTCGGTCCTGAGCTGCACGTCCATCAACGCCTTGATCACGGTGTCGGCGACGAACTCATGGCGATAGATGCCGCCATCGACGACGAGGCCCGCCGCGACGATCGCGGTGTAGCGCCGCGTCTTGGCGAGGATCTGCGCATGCAGCGGGATCTCGAACGAGCCCGGCACCTCGAAGATATCGACCGCCGAGCGCGGGATGTGGCGTGCCTCGGCCTCGATGAGGAACGCGGCCTGGCATTCCATCACCACCTCGCGGTGCCAGCTTGACTGCACGAAGGCGACCCGCTGCGGCTTGGCAAAACGCGGATGGCTCGGCGGCAACGGCGGCGGAGCAGAGGTCTTGGAAATATTGGTTTCGGAGGTTTTGGTTTCGGTATCTTGCAACATCTGATTCATGGCTTTCCTCTTTGGGACCAGAATCAGGGCACACGGAACGAGACCGCCCGCGCTCTTGGCAAGCGCCGGCATCGCGACCGTTCTCTTTCATCCGGACTTTAACCGTCGGCTTCGGAGTTGCACCGAATCTGCTGACCCTTCTTCTTCAAGCGACGTGCTTTAAGAAGAAGGCGCTCGCGGGCTTGGGCCTCTCTTGATTAAGAGAATTGAGGCCCTTACCGCCGGTGGGGAATTTCACCCCGCCCTGAGAACATCGGCCGTTCGGGATGAGCGGCCTAGTCGCAATAATGGCGAAACGTCGGCCACTGGGCAAGCGACTTTGGCATGGGAACCGGCATGGTCCCTATGCCGGTAGCGGGCGACTCCGATTTCACGCCGGCTTCACGCTGCCTCGACACTGCCGCCACGCTGCCTCCACGCCAACCTGAGCCCAGCCAGATTCCGCCGCGAAAAGTTAACAATTGCGACGGCGATACGAATCCGATTCTGGTTTGTTCCGATCGTTAACGCGCGAGCCAGCATCTGCTGTGGGAAACTTCACGGGCGCCCTGTGGACGGAGTCCGGGGGCAGTTGCGCAGATTCCGCAAATCACATCACTTGAGCCCGGCAGCCCCGAAACACCTTTGGGATTGCGCCGGCAGCCCTCGCAGACCCGCGGGACGGTGAGCCCTCGTGTCGCGTATCAACGAGAAACTGGAAAATTGAGGTCGAGACGGCATGTCCATGCTCGAAGGCATTATCGATTCCCGAAGCCACCCTCTTGCGGCGGTCGAGGACATCGCCGCGCATAATAATTGGGCGTTCGAGCGTTCCGGCGACGACGAGATCACCATCATCTCCAAGGGCGAATGGACCGACTACCAGCTCTCCTTCACCTGGATGGGAGAGATCGAGGCGCTGCATCTGGCCTGCGCCTTCGACATGAAGATTCCGCCCGCACGCCGCGGCGAGGTGCAGAAGCTGATCGCCAGTGTCAACGAGCAGCTCTGGATCGGGCATTTTGATCTCTGGACCCACACCGGCATGATCATGCACCGCCAGGCCCTGGTGCTGCCGGGCGGCCTCACCGCCTCGACCGCACAATGC
>DATJHO010000009.1:0-6839 GCA_035493835.1 Devosiaceae bacterium | reverse complement strand
TCGCGCCAACACCCGAACCACCCAAATTAACACTAACGATCACCTTCCTTTGACCGGCCCCATCTCTCATGGTTGATAAAGCGTTAACAGCGCGGCATTGGCCGATGGGGACGTTGCAATGTTCTTTGATGAAAAAATAATTGTACCAACGAGGCTGGCAATGGCCGGCATCGTTGTTGGCGTACTTTCCGGGTTTGCGGTTGCGCAATTGCAGCCCGGCCCGACATTCGCTGCTGTGGCAGAACGGCCGCCATTCACCTACGGCAAGGCGCTCGATACGCACCTCGCCAAGTTCAACGGCGACTACTACGCGGTCGGCACCGAATCGAATGTCTCGCTGGAACCCGAGTCGGACACCGTCATCCGCAAGATCGGCTATGGCCAGACCAACTTCGTCCACATCATCACGACGCCGAGCGGCACCTATTCCAGCGACGGGCTGTTCTCGCCAAATATCCGCTATCCGGGCATTCACGTCGAGCATTTGCAGCTGACCTTCCCGACACTTACGGGGCAGATCCTGGGCTGGTCGCAGCTTACAGGCTGGACCAAGATTCCGCTCTTTGCCGATGACGGTTTTGGCTTTCTCCAGAACAACTACGCGCCCAATAGCCAGCAAGGCGTGTGCGTGCTGGCCCTGGGCCTGTGCCGTTAGGCAAGCCGCCACTGGAGGCAAGTCGGCGCACGCCATGATGGCACCTCGGGACTTCTCCTAAACCGCGCCCCAGCCTCGGCGTCGCCCCGGCGAAGGCAGGGGTCCATCTTGGTGCCTGGGCCGCCTGATCAGGCCGCGTTCCTGAACTTGTAGAAAATATGCATGCCGATCTTGGTGACGCGCTTCAGGCGCGGGGCCCAGTCGGGATAGACATAGGTCGCGTGGTAATGCGTGGCATCGCCCACTTCCGGCAGGTAGAGCTCGCCGGTCGCGACCTTCTGGGCGATGTCCTCGGCCTGCGCCCAAGGCTGCTTCTCGTTGATGACTTCCGGCCGGCCATCGCAGGCGAAGGAAAACTGGCAGGCGTCGCGGTGCCCGGCGTCCTGGAAAACCACGGCGCAGATGGTCTTGGGATAGAGCGGATGGGCCAGCCGGTTCATCACCACCTGCGCCACCGCGACCTGCCCACGATAGGATTCGCCGCGCGCCTCGAAATAGACCGCCTGGGCCAGGCAGTTGAGGTCCTTGGCCGAATACGTGGCGTCCGTCTTCAGGGGCGGAAAGGCGGTCATCGGCGTATCGTCGCGGGCATAGGCGAGCTGCCGGGAAAGCGTCGCCGGGAGCGGGGGCGTTGCCGGCTGCGCCGCCGAATCGATCGCGTTCAGCGCCGGCGTGCTCTCGGTCGGGGAGGCGACCAGCGAGGGATCGACGGCGGCGAGCGCGATTTTGGCGCTGACGTCGATCGGGCTCACCGGCCTGACGCCATCCGCCACCACGGTCCCGGCTGGCACCGGCGCGGCGCCGGGATTGTTGCTCTGCTCGAGGCTCGCGATGCGCGTGCGCGCCTCATCGAAGCTTTTGGTCATGGCGAGCACGTCGACGCCCGGCCGCAACCGATCCTGCTTCATCGCCTCGTTCGGGCCGACAAAGGTGCCGAGGGCATCGAACAGGTGGCTGACCGAACCGGTGATGACCGGCCGGCCATCCTCGAAGGTAAGCGTGGCCACAGGGGTGGCGGGAGCCGCGGCGACGGCCACGACCGGCAGCACCTTGCCATAGCCGGGGCCGAGAACGTCCTGGGTCAGCCCTGCATAGGCGAGGAGCGCCAGACTGGCCCCGGCCATGAACCGGAGCGTGTCATAAGCGGCATCGGCCCGTCGGGCGGCGGCCGGCCAGTGCTGCATGGCACTCGAACTCAAACGCAACTACTCGCTACTCACACACTTCACCGGCAATCGATAAACTGCCGGCTTCACCCATCATGCGCCGTTAGGGTTAGTAGGACGTAAACACAGCGATTCGGGCGCTTCCGGGCCGGAATGCGGGTTAACAGAAGGCCGCAAAATGGCGAGGCCCCAAGGGTTTACGGGAAGGAATTAACCTGAGGTTAAGCATTAAGTCAGAATGAGGGCGGCCCTTCAGGTGTGCAGCACCACCCCGGCGGGATCGCGGGCGCGGGGCGCACTGGATCGCGGCAGGAGGGCGAGTGGGGCCCTCGTATTGTGGCACGACCGTGCACCATTGTTCCCCTCCCTCTCAAGGGGAGGGACTACGGGGGCAAGGCCCCTACCCCGCCTGCGCCAAAGCCAACCGCGCCACCGGCACGCGATAGGGCGAGGAACTGACGTAATCGACACCCAGCCCCGCGAAAAATTGCAGCGAGGCGGGGTCGCCGGCGTGCTCGCCGCAAATGCCGATCTTGAGCTTCGGGTTAACGGCCCTGCCCCGCTCGATCGCCATGGAAATCATTTCGCCGACGCCCTTCTTGTCGATGGTGACGAACGGGTCGTCGGCATAAAGCCCCTTGCGCTGATAGGCGGCCAGGAACGCCGGCGCGTCGTCGCGTGAAATGCCGAAGGTGGTCTGGGTCAGGTCGTTGGTGCCGAAGGAAAAGAAATCGACCGAGCGGGCGATATCACCGGCCCGGAGCGCCGCGCGTGGCAGTTCGATCATCGTGCCGAAGGAGAAGCGGGCCCGCGCCTCGGGCTCCAGCCCCGCCTGATCGACCAGCGCCATCACCCGGTCGCGGATCCAGGTGACTTCGCTGGTGGTCGAGACGAACGGCACCATCACTTCCAGCACCACCGGCTCGTTCTGCCGTTGCGAGGCGGCGCGGACGCCAGCGAGCAGCGCCGCCATCTGCATTTCAAGGATTTCGGGATAGGTGATCGCGAGCCTCACCCCGCGATGCCCGAGCATCGGATTGATTTCGGCCAACCGCTCCAGCCGCAGCCGGAAGGCCCGGAGGCCGAGCCCAAGCGAGGCCGCCGTCTCCTCGATATCCTCGTCGGTGCGTGGCAAGAATTCGTAGAGCGGCGGATCGAACAGGCGCACCGTCACTGGCCGCCCGGCCATGGTGGTAAAGAGCGCCGAATAATCCTCGGTCTGGTAGTCGACGAGGCCGGTGAGCGCGGCGGTGCGATCGGCCTCGTCTTCCGAGAGGATCATGCGCCTGAGCGCGACCATGCGTTCGGGGGAGAAGAACATGTGCTCGGAACGGGCAAGCCCGATGCCCTCGGCCCCAAAGCTCAGCGCCGTGCGCGCCGCCTCCACGGTTTCGGCATTGGTGCGGACCGAAATCCGCCGCGCCTCATCGGACCAGCCGAGCAGCTTTTCCATGGCCCCGCCGATATGCGGCTGGGTCAGCGGCAGCACACCGGCATAGACCGCGCCATCGCTGCCATCGATGGTCAGCCGGTCGCCGGCGCGGAATTCGCGGCCGTTGATGGTGCAGCGCATTTCGGCCGGATCGACCGAGAGCGTGCGAACCGCCGCGACGCAGGGCTTGCCGGTGATGCGGGCGATGACCGCGGCGTGGCTGGTCATGCCGCCGCGCGCCGTCAAAATGCCGGTCGCGGCCTTCATGCCGTCAATGTCGGTGGGGCCGGTTTCGGTGACGACGAGAATGCAATGGCGGCCACGGGCATGGGCGCGGGCCGCGTCCTCCGCCGTGAACACGACGACGCCGCTCGCCGCGCCCGGAGAAACGCCGAGCCCCATGGCAATCGGCGCGGTTGCCCGCCCGTCGGTGTGGAGGCGGGGATGCAGCAATTGGCTGAGCCGGGCGGGGTCGACGCGGTTGACCGCCTCACGCCGGGTCCAGGCGCCGCGATTGACGCGATCGACGGCGGCTTCGAGTTCGGCGGCGGGGCTGGCCTGGATCGGCCGGGCGGAGACCAGCCGGATGCCGCCGATCTCGGCCGAGACCAGGCAGGCCATGGGCTGGCCGGCGGCGCGGTCGAGAATTTCTATCAGCGGCCCTGCCGCCCGCAGGCGCGTATCGAGCGCAAAGCCGGTCATCGGCATCGGGCCGATTTCGCCGGTCTGCGGGTCGCGGCTGACGAACTGCACGAGGTCGCCCTCAGCCATCGCCTGCACCACGACGATCTGACTGCCGCCATCCGGCGCGGGGCCGCCATAGGAATCAAACGCCTCGGTTATGGCGCGGGCGAGCGGACGGCCGGCATCGACAGATTCGGCCTCGTTGCGCGGCGCCTCGATACCCGACATGGCCGGCATCAGCCCGCCCGAGTGGCGCGGCGCCGAGGTGCGCACCACCAGCGCGGGCGGGGTGCCGTGCCGATCGACCAGGCGAAACAGCACCGCCACCCAATGGCGTCGGAGCCAATCGTCGCGGCCGAGGCGCTCGGCCTGGAGGCCCTCCCAGGCGGCGCGAGTCAGAACGATGGTGGGGACGACCGGGAAGCCGGCCGAATAAGCCTCGTGAATCCAGCGCGCCTTGCCCGTCAGCAGGGCGAGCTGAGGCGCGGAAAGAGCCGTCGTGCCGTAGGCCGGCGCGATCGCAAACATTTCCTGCGCTAAGGTCACGAGAGATCCCAGTTCTTGCAGTCAAGATACATAATGCGCGGGCCCGCCCTCGCCCGCAACAGCACTTGACTCACCGCACCGCAGAAAGCATCTCCATTCGACATGGAAACAAGGCCGCAACTTGACATCGTGCTCTGTGCGCCGCGCGGCTTCTGCGCTGGCGTCGACCGGGCGATCCAGATCGTCGAACTCGCCCTCGAAAAATACGGGGCGCCGGTGTTCGTGCGGCACGCCATTGTCCACAACAAATATGTGGTCGACGGGCTCAAGGCCAAGGGCGCGGTCTTTGTCGAGGAACTCGACGAGATCCCGGCCGAAACCGATTCGCCGGTGGTGTTCTCCGCCCATGGCGTGCCCAAATCCGTCCCGGCCGATGCCGCGGCGCGGAAAATGTTCTTCCTCGATGCAACCTGCCCCCTGGTGAGCAAGGTGCATGTGGAAGCGCAGCGGCATTTTTCGGAGGGTCACGAGATCGTCCTGATCGGCCATCGCGGACACCCGGAAGTCGTTGGCACCATGGGGCAATTGCCTGAGGGCGCCATCAGCCTGATCGAGACGGCGGCCGACGCCGAAATCTTCGCGCCGCGCGACCCGAAAAGCCTCGCCTTCGTGACGCAGACCACGTTGAGCGTCGATGACACCAGCGCCATCGTTGCCGTGTTGAAGCGGCGCTTCCCCGACGTCGTGGGGCCGCACAAGGAAGATATCTGCTACGCCACCACCAACCGGCAGGATGCCGTCAAGCGCGTGGCGCCCGAGGTCGACGCCATGATCGTGGTGGGTTCGCCCAATTCATCCAATTCCGTGCGGCTGGTGGAAGTGGCCAAGCGGGCCGGCTGCACCAACGCCATGCTGGTGGAACGGGCGAGCGAGATCGACTGGCCGCTCTTCGATGGCATTTCGCGCCTTGGCGTCACCGCGGGGGCCTCCGCGCCCGAGACGCTGGTGGACGAGATCATCGAGGCCTTCGCCCAGCGCTACGAGATCAAGGTGACGGCCAGCGGCACGCAGCGCGAATCGATCGTCTTCAACCTGCCGCGCGAACTGCGCCCCCCCGCCAGCCCATGAGCATCGTTCTCGAAACCGAGCGGATGCGGCTCGGCACCTGGGACGACGAGGCGGTTGAGCGGCTGCTGGAAATGCACCAGAACGCAGACGTGCAGCGCTACCTCGACCGCGAGCAGCGGCTGTGGACGCGCGACAAGGCCGCGATGCGCGTCGGCGACTGGCTGCACGAGAGCGCCATCCATGCGCTCGGCAAATTCCCCATCCGCCGCCGCACGGACGGCGCCTTCATCGGCCGGGCCGGGTTTTCGCTCTACGACGGCGAGCCCGAGATCGGCTACTCCATAGCCCGCCCCCATTGGAGGCAGGGCTACGCCTCGGAGATCGCCGCGGGCCTGCGCGACTGGTTTTTCGCCAACCGAAAAGAGGCCTCCTTCATCGGCTTCGCCCATGTGGACAATGTCGGCTCGCTGACGGTGCTCGAGCGCATCGGCATGACGCCGACATACCGGGGAATGATTCACGGCATGCTGCACCAGTTCTACGTACTCGGACGGCCGCAATGAGCGAAAAAGTCATCATCCACACCGATGGCGCCTGTTCCGGCAATCCCGGACCGGGCGGCTGGGGCGCGGTGCTGCAATATGGCGGCAAGGTCAAGGAGCTGAAGGGCGGCGAACCCCTCACCACCAACAACCGCATGGAGCTGACGGCGGCGACCGAAGCGCTCAACGCCCTCACGCGGCCCTGCGAGGTCGAGCTTCACACCGACAGCCAATATGTGAAGAACGGCCTCACCAGCTGGATCCATGGCTGGAAGAAGAACGGCTGGAAGACCGCCGACAAGAAGCCGGTGAAAAACGTCGAGCTCTGGCAGGCGCTCGATACGGCCGTCGCGCGCCACAAGATCGACTGGCGCTGGGTCAAGGGCCACAATGGCGACGAGTTCAACGAACGCGCCGACCAGCTGGCCAACGAAGGCATGGCCCCGTACAAAAGATCCCGCTCCGGCTCAGGGCTGATGCCGCCGGTTTAAGGGTGACGGGTGAATAGAGTTGGACATTCCCGCGTCCGAATCCCGCCTCTGCCCCATTGTCATCCCCGGGGGTTGACCCGGGGATCCGGGCCCCCCCTAGAGCGCCTCCCGCTCCACTTCGTCATCCCCGGGCTTGACCCGGCCACCCATGAAGGAGGGCTTCTTCGGCAGTGCCTTCACCCTGTCGATCGCCTCGTTCAGCGTATCGATGGCGGTAACCTTGGCCTCCTTGTCGAACCCGACATGACTGTCCGAAATCTGGAGGAAAGTGAAGTCGCTCGCCACCGCCTCCGCCGCCTGCGCCTCGTCCAGCAG
>DATJHO010000008.1:0-45716 GCA_035493835.1 Devosiaceae bacterium | reverse complement strand
GGCTGGTGCGCCATCTCGACGGCCTGATCGAAAAGCTGGGCGAAGGGCGCGTCGGCATCGGCTCGGATTTCGACGGCGCGGTGGTGCCGGCCGCCATTGGCTCGGTCGCGGGGATCACGGTGCTCTTCGATGCCTTGCGCCAGCACGGCTATGACGAGGCGCTATTACGCCGGATCGGCGCGGAAAACTGGCTCGCAGCGCTTTCCCGCACCTGGGGCTAGGCCTCCGGCCAGATTCAGAAGCGACGATGCAACGGCGATCCTGGACCGTGATCGGCTGAAACAACGGAGATTCCCGCCTTCGCGGGAATGACGCCGGGGACATAACACGGATCTGCCACCGAACCGGGGGCATTCCCGCGGCGGCGGGAATCTCCATTTTCAATCGGTGCTCAGCGTCTCTTCGCGTCCACCGAAATGGATAACGTTCTAACCGTGCATTACTTTTAGGATACCGGCGTTCAGGCTTGAATTTTTCGTGACGAAAAAATAGCGTTCCTTCTCGATTGGCCGAAAAAGTATCAGGGACGGGTACATGAGCGGGTTTTCTACTGTCAGATTGATCGGCGCCGTGGCGCTCCTTGGAGCGATGGCGCTGCAGCCGGCCTATGCTCAGCAAAAGACCCTCACCGTGTCGTGGTGGGGCTATAACGGCGAAAAGATGAATGCCAACATCATCGCCCCGTTCAAGGCCATCTGTAACTGCGATGTCATTTTCGAGACCGGCAACAATGCCGACCGGCTGAACAAGCTGAAGGCGCGCGGCGGCAAGGGCGTCGATGTGATCTATCTCACCGACGCTTATTCGCAGCAGGGGATCGACCAGGGTTTGTTCCAGAAGGTCGACCGGTCCAAGCTGCCGAATGTCGGCGACCTCTACGACATCGCCAAGGATCCGCAGGGCGGCTATGGCCCGGCCTATACGGTGGGCCGCATCGGCCTCGTCTATAACACGGCGACGGTGAAGACCCCGATCACCTCCTGGAACGACCTCTGGCGCGACGATCTCAAGAGCTCGATCTCGCTGCCGGGCATCACCACCACGGCGGGTCCGATGGTCGTCATCAAGGCCGGCCAGCATGCCGGCGTCGACGCCTTCGCCGACCCCGACAAGGCATTCGACGCCGTTACGGCGCTGAAGCCGAACGTGGTCAAGAACTACAATACCGGCTCGGACCTCGTGAACCTCATTTCGACCGGCGAAGTCTCGGTGTCGATGACGCAGGATTTTACCCTCGCCTCAATGCAGAAGGCGGTGCCGACCATGACTTGGGCCAAGCTTAAGGAAGGCGACATCGCCGTGCTCAACACGGTCAACATCCCGACCGGGGCGGCAAACACGGATCTCGCTTACCAGTTCATCAACTTCATCCTCTCCAAGGATGTGCAGCAGAAGGAAGCCGAGCAGGGCGTCGACGCCCCGGTTTCGACCAAGGTCGTTTTGACGCCGGACCAGGCCAAGCTCTGGACCTACGGCCCGGCCATGGTCAATTCGCTGCAGCGGCTCGACTATGCCAAGATGATCGAGGCGACGCCCGGCTGGATCGATCGCTGGAACGAAGTTTTCGGCATGTAGGCGAAAGCCGCGTTTCACGTGAATTCAGGCACGAGGCGCCCGCCATTGCGCGTCCCGTGTCCTCTTTGACGGCAGCCCTTTTCCGGGCCGAGTTGACAAGGGCGGTTGATGAACCGAAGGCTGGGATGGGCGTTGGCCGCCCCCGCAACGATTGGGGTCGTGCTGTTCCTGATCTCGCCGGTCGCAGCCACTATCGCGACCACCTTTGCCGAACCCAAGGGGTTTCTTGCCCCCTACATCGCCTATTTCGCCTCCGGTTTTCGGCGCGCCGTGCTGGTCCGCACCCTGGAAATCGCCGTCATCACCACCGTGATCTCGGTCGCGATCGGCTTCCTTGCGGCCTATGTGATCGCGCAGGCGCCGCGGCGGGCCAAGGGGCTGCTGATCATCTGCGCCGTGTTTCCGCTGCTGACGGGCGTTGTCGTGCGCTCCTTCGCCTGGCTCATCATCCTGGGCAAGAACGGCATTTTCAATTCCATCCTGTTGGCGACCGGGATCATCCACCAGCCGCTCTCGATGCTCTACAGCGAGGGCGCGGTGATCGTTGCGATGGTTTATCTCTTCGTGCCGTTGATGATCCTGACCCTCGTCGGCGTGCTGGAATCCATTCCCGATGACCTCATCCAGGCCTCGGTCTCGCTGGGCGCAAAACCTGCGGCAACGCTGTTTCAGGTGATCCTGCCGCTGGCGACGCCGGGGTTGATCGTCGGCGCCGTGCTGGTCTTCACCGGCAGCTTCACCTCCTACGCCACCCCGCAACTGCTCGGGGGCGACAGCCAGATGATGATGGGCACCCTGCTCTACCAGCAAGCCATGGTGACCTTCGACTGGGTCAGCGCCTCGACGATCGCCGCGATCATGGTGGTGCTCACCATCGGCATCGTATTTTTCATGACGCGGCTGGCGCGCCGGCTCAACCCGATGGCGGCGTAACAAGATGCGTACCAACCCGCTCCTTATCGCCTTCACCGCCCTCGTCATGGTGTTTCTGGTGGCGCCGCTGGTGATCGTCATCGGCTCCTCGCTGAGCGATACGAGCTTCCTCACCTTCCCGCCGCGCGGGCTGACGCTCAAATGGTTCGCCAATGTGTTCGAGGTGGATGCGTTCCGCACCACCATGCTGACGAGTTTCGAGCTCGGCGTCTTCGGCACAGGGCTTTCGCTACTGGTCGGCATTCCGGCCGCCTATGCGCTCAACCGCTTCAGGATCGAACTGCCCAAATGGCTGTCGAGCGTGTTCGTGCTGCCCGTGCTGGTGCCCGAAATCGTGCTCGGCTTCTCGCTGATGAAGTCGCTGACCATCGGCCTGAGCATGCCCTATTTCACCGCCATGCTGATCGGGCACGCGATCCTCGTCCTGCCCTATGCGGTGCGTGTGGTGGGCGCGAGCCTTGCCGCCTTCGACTTTTCGATTGAAGACGCGGCGATCAGCCTGGGCTCGCCGCCGCTCAAGACGTTTTTCACCGTGGTGCTGCCGAATATCCGTTCGGGGGTGATTGCGGCCTTCATTCTCGCCTTCATCACCTCGATCAATGATGTGTCGGTGTCGCTGTTCCTGACCGGCCCCGGCATTTCGACGCTGCCGATCCAGATCCTCGCCTATATGGATCAGTTCTTCGACCCCACGGTTGCGGCCGTTTCGGCGTTGCTGATGCTGGTCACCGTCGTTGTCATGGCGGGCGTGGAAGCGACGCTCGGCCTCACCTTCCTCACCAAGTAGTGCGATGACCGTTTCCCTCAGCCTCAATTCCGTCAGTGCGCATTATGGCAATGCCAGGGTGCTGGAAAACCTCTCGCTCGAGGTTGCGCCCGGTGAACTGGTGTCGCTGCTCGGCTCCAGCGGCTGCGGCAAGACCACGACGCTGCGCCTCGTTGCGGGCTTCCTGAAGCCAAGTTCCGGCACGATCAAGCTCGGCGAGCGCGACCTCAGCCATCTGCCCGCGCACCAGCGCGACATCGGCATCGTGTTCCAGAGCTATGCGCTGTTTCCCCATCTCAAGGTCGTCGATAATGTCGGCTTCGGCCTGAGGCAGCGGGGGATGGGGGCGGCCGAGCGGCAGCGGCGCGCCATGACCATGCTGGAGCGCGTCGGTCTCACCGATTTCGCCGAGCGCTACCCTTCTGCCCTTTCCGGCGGGCAAAGGCAGCGCGTAGCGCTGGCGCGGGCGCTGGTCATCGATCCGGGCCTGCTCATGTTCGATGAGCCGCTCTCCAATCTCGATGCAAAACTGCGGCTCGACATGCGCGTCGAAATCCGGCGCCTGCAGCGCGCCAACGGCACGACGGCGCTCTTTGTCACGCACGACCAGGAGGAGGCGTTCTCGATTTCCGACCGCGTGGCGGTGATGAATGCTGGCCGGATCGAGCAGGTGGATACGCCTGAAACGCTCTACACGCGGCCCGGCAATGCGTTCGTTGCCCGCTTCGTCGGCTACGAGAACATGATTTTTATGCGCGTGGTGTCGCGGGATGGCGCAAACGTTGTTGCCGAGATCGAAGGGGGCGCGCGGCTGGGCCTGTCGCAGGAGCTGTTCGGCGCCATTCCCGACGCCTTCGTGCTCGCGGCCCGGTCTGAGGGGCTTGCGGTTGCCGTGGATGGGGATGGCATTCCGGCAACGCTGGGTCTCCGGACCTATCTCGGCCGGGCCTACCAGTACCGGTGCGAAACCCCGGTTGGGGAGCTGGTCGCCAATGGGCAATTGGTGGCGCCCCTGCCCCCCGGCGCCAAGGCGGTGCTGGTGCCCATGCCGGAACAGTGCTGCATCCTTGCGCCAGAAGCCCGATAGGCCAGTGGCAGCCTCAGGCCTCTTCGGCGCGCCAAGTGCCGGTTGCCGTGCGCACCAGCCGGGGCGTCGAGAATACGCCCCGCACCCGGTCGGGCAAACGCTCGCCAGTCGTAGCGAGCGCCTGCTGCCAGGCCCGGGTCTGCAGCATCGCGGCCCCGATGACTACGGGCTCGACACCGAGTTTTCCCAGCAGCTTCAGGGCTGCGCTCATCGATCTGCCGCTGCTGATCACATCGTCGACAAGCGCCACGCGGCGCCCGCTGATAAGCGGCAGCAGCCGGGGATCGATGTAGAGGCGCTTCTCCGCCTCGGTGGTGATGGACGAGAGCGGCACGGAGAGCGCCTCGTCGTACCAGAATTTTCGCGAGGTGCCGAGCGGCACGTAGCGCGAATGGCCGAGCGCCTGGGCGACCGGTCCGGCCAGCGTCAAGCCAAGCGTCGGCAATCCGACGACAACTTCGGGCGCAAAAGGCGCAAGGCGTTCGGCGAGCGCGCCGGACAATTCGGCCTGCACGGAAAAGCTGGCCTGGTTGATGATGAGCGATGCCAGCCCGTGCCGCCCGTCGGCCAAGGTCCGGATGGGCAAACGGAGAATGCGGCCGTCGGAAAGATGGACCGGAAAGCTCGTGGCGAACTCGGATCCCACCTGGGCGGCCGGCTCGATCGTCTGCCAGAATTCATGTGGCTCCATTGCCGACTTCCCTTTGAAACTGTTGCGGTTGATAGCCAGAATGCGCATCACCCCGCAAGGCGCGACCATCACTGCATGAGGACGAAATGACGAGACGCACAGAGGTCACAAGCGACCTGCCCTTCCTGACGGCGCTGCGGCGGGATTTTCATACCCATCCGGAACTCGGCTTCGAGGAGGAACGGACGAGCGAGATTGTCGCACGTCTCTTGCAGGAGGCCGGCATCGAGGTGCATCGCGGCCTCGGCCAGACCGGCGTCGTCGGAACGCTCAGGATCGGCAACGGCACCCGCGCCATCGGCCTGCGCGCCGACATGGATGCCCTCGCCATGCCGGAAATGGCCGAGCGGCCCTACAAATCGACCAAGCCAAACGTCATGCACGCCTGCGGGCATGACGGGCACATGACCATGCTCTTGGGCGCGGCGCGGTATCTCGCCAAAACCCGCAATTTTTCCGGCACCGTCCATTTCATTTTCCAGCCGGCCGAAGAGGGTCGCGGCGGCGCACGGCGGATGGTCGAGGAAGGCCTTTTCGAGCGCTTTCCGTGCGATGCCGTCTATGGCCTCCACAACATGCCGGGGCTCGACATCGATGAGATGGCCGTCGTCGAGGGCCCGCAACTCGCCTCCTCCGACAGCTGGCACGTGACCTTCCGCGGTGTCGGCACGCATGGCGCCAAGCCGCATCTCGGCCGCGATCCGATTACCGCGGCCGGACACTTCCTCTCGGCCCTGCAAACGATTGTCGGCCGCGTAATCGATCCGCTGCAGCCGGCCGTGGTCAGCGCCTGTTCGGTCCAGGCGGGCAATCCCAAGGCGCTCAACGTCATTCCCGACCTGGTCGAGATCGGCGGCACGGCACGCGCCTACACGCCTACGGTGCGCGACCAACTCGAAACCGAGATCGGACGCCTTGCGGCCGGGACGGCGGCGATGTTTGGAATCGAGGCCGACTACACTTTTCAGCGGCGCATCCCGCCGGTGGTCAACCATCCGGATGCAACCGAGCGAGCCCTGAGCGCTGCGCAGGTGGTATTTGAGGGCAAGGCGCGGACGCAATTTCCGCCTTCTACGGCCGGCGACGATTTCGCGTTTTTCGCCGAGAACGCGCCGGGCTGCTATGTCTGGCTGGGCAACGGGCCGGCAACCGAAGGGGCGCTGCACCACAATACCCGCTACGATTTCAACGACGACGCCATCGCGTCCGGCGTGGATTTTTGGATCACGCTGGTCGAACAGGAACTGGAACACTGAATTGACCGCCACTTCTGCGCTCCCTGACGACCTGCTGCTCAATGAACGGGACGAGGTGAAAATCCGGCAGGATTTGACCCTGGTCGCGCTGGGAAAACGCCCGGCCGACCGCGCGCTGCGCGTCGGGCGCCTGCTGGACGTGCACTCGCGCACCTGGCTTGCCGACCAGGAGATCGTGATCCGCGGGCGCCGCATCGCCTGGGTGGGCCCGGCGGGGACTTATGAGGGCGAGGTCGCCGAACGGCACCACGAGCCGAACCTTTCGGCCGTGCCCGGGTTCGGGGAGGTGCACAAGCACATCGAGAGCTCGCACCTGACGCCGGAATGGGAAGCCGCGCTGGTGATGCCGCGCGGAAACACCTGGACCTGCGAGGCCAGCCACGAATTCTCCAATGTCGATGGCGAGCACAATCTCGAATTCTGGTTCGAGGCCCGCAAGCACGGATCGCCGCTAAAAATTTTCCCGCAGCCGGGCTCGGCCGTGCCACCCACCGCCTATGAATGGGGCGGCGGCTGGTTTGGCCGCGACGAGCAGGCCGGCTTCATGGCCCAGAGCATCATGGTCACCGGGCTCGACGAGGTGATGGATTGGCCAGCGGTCTCCAACCCCGAAAACCCCTCCTATGACCGGCTCTGGGGCATGATCGGGGCGACCCTCGGCGGGCGCGGCGTGGTCGAGGGCCACGGCTCGGGCCTGCGCTCGATGAGCGAGATCAACGCCTTCGCGGCAGCCGGGCTTGCTTCCGACCACGAGGTGCAGACGCCCGAAGAGACCTGGGACAAGCTCCGGCACGGGCTTTTTACCGAGATCCGCATCTACAACATGCCGCAGATCATCCAGTACCTGTTGCAGCAGGGGCTGGAAGACTGGTCGCAGATCGCCTTCACCACCGATGACCGCTCGGCGTCGCACACCCTCCGCGATGGCGCGACCGACCACAATATCCGCACCGCGATCGCCGCCGGCCTCAGCCCTGAAATCGCCATCCAGTGCGCGACCATCAACCCGGCGCGGCATATGCGACTCACGCCCTATGTCGGCTCGCTGGCCCCGGGCCGTTTTGCCGACATCGTGCTGCTCGAGGACGTGCCCTCGCTGAAGATCGCAAAGGTCTGGGCGGATGGCCGGCAGGTTTCGGACGGCACCCGCTTCCTGCCCGAAGTGCCGCAGATCGCCTGGCCGAGTTGGGCGACCGGTACGGTGAACATCAAGCGCACCCTCACGGCCGACGATTTCCGTATCCCGGCCGAGCCGGGGCGGCAGACCATGCAGGCGGCGGTGATCCGCCCGTTCCACTGGCACCCAGAATTCTACACCATGGAACTGCCGGTCGAGGACGGCGCGGTGCAGCGGCTCGATAGCGAAAACCTCACCAAGTTCTCGATCATCGACCGTTTCTCCGGCGAAGGAAAAGTATCAAAAATGTTCTGGCGCGGCTGCGGCCCGCGCGATCCCGATACCGCCCTCGCCTGCTCGGTCGCCCACGACAAGCACAATGTCTGGTGCTGCGGCTCGTCGGACGCGGCGATGGCCAAGGCGGTCAATACGCTGGTGGAAATGCAGGGCGGCTGGGTTTTGGTGCACCGCGGCGAGGTCGCGGCCACCGTCAGTTTCGAAATCGGCGGCCTCATGAGCCAGCGTCCCGCCGACGCGCTCGATGCCGAGATGCAGGCGCTCTACGGGGCGGCGGAAAAGGTCGACTGGATGTATGAGCCGACCTTCCGGCCACGCTGGTATCCCGGTTTTCCGGAGCGGCTGATGTTCGCAACGCTTACCTGCGCCCCCTGGACCTGGGTGCTGGTCGCCCCCTCCCCGCTCGCGCCGGAGGGGTTCGTCAACGTGGCGACGGGCGAGACGCATCCGATCGTGTGGTAGCTGGCGAACGGCCTGCGCCAAAACAAACAACCCCTACCCCTGACTCCCCCCTCAAGGGGGAGGGGGACGATGTTGCATCGCGGTGCCACAAGCTCCCCCCCTCAAGGGGAGGGTGGCGGCAGCCGGGTGGGGGTTGTTTTACGTTCCGAGCCAGCCGACCCTAAGCCCTTCCCGCCCACACCAGCGCATCGAGGATCACCCGCAGCGCCGCTTCGGCGTCGATATCGTCCGCATAACTGGCATTGGGCACCGCCGTGGGCCGGACATCGACAACGGTGCGCCCCCGGGTCAGCGCGCCGGCGAGTTCCACCTCGATGCGGGCTTGCCGGTAGTGGACGAGCTCGGGGCGCGCGAAGGCGACAGCGGCGGAGGGATCGTAAAGCGCCATGCCGGGCCGCCCGCGGCTGGTGCCGATTTCGATGAAGCCGGCCAGCAGATCGGCGAGCAGTTCTGCATTGGCGCCGCCCGCCGCGCGAACAGGCGCGACATCGTCCGGCTTGGCGATCACCTTGCGGCAAAGGTCGAGATCGACCATGCGCAGCGGAATGCCATGGGCCAGCACGATCGCCACGGCCTCAGGGTCGGCATAGGCGTTGAATTCAGCCGAGGCCGTATGATTGCCGGTCGTCACCCCGCCGCCCATCCAGACCAGTTCGGTGATGGCGGCGGCGCGCTGCGGGTAGGCGAGAGCGAGGGCCGCGATGTTGGTTAGCGGACCAAGGGCCAGGATCCGGTGCGGACCATCCGTTGCGAGCCAGGCCGACAGGGCATCGAAGGCGGTCTTGGGGAATTCGGGCTCTGCGGCAGGCAGGGATCGCCCGACGGTCCTGATGCCGGTGGCGCCCAACACATGCTGCGCCGTTTCGATGCGCCCCAGCACCGGACGATCACGCCCCTCATAGATAGGAAAATCCCAGCCGAAGGTTTTGGCGGCAGCGGCGGCATTGGCGGCGACTTGCGCCATGGGAGCGTTGCCCAACACCAGCGACATGCCGGCAAGTTCGAGATCTTGATGGAGCACGATCAGCGTTGCGGCCAGATCGTCAAAGCCCATGTCCGTATCGATCCAGACCGCTGCCATGCGCAGTACCCCCGTGAAAAACAATGTGCCGCCCTGCGGGCGGGCCGCGACTGTCTAGTCCGGCCGGCCGATGATGTCGATTGTGCCGCGCTTTCAGCGCGCACTTCGGAACCGCCAGCCACCCCACGAGCGAGGAGGCGATCCCGATCGTCATCCAATCGACACATCTCCTTCACCGGATCATTTTAATCGCCCGGTATCCCCCCGTACGTCACGACGCACTAATAGGGGATTCACATGCTTGCGACACTGAGGCGTATTCTTCTGGCGGCGAGCCTTTCCACGGTCGCGCTGGCCTCGGCCGCCCAGGCTGCCGTGACGGTCGAGTTCTGGCACAGCTTCGATGGCAGCTCGGGCAAGGCCCTTGAGCAGATCATCGGCAAGTTCGAGGCCGCCCATCCCGACATCAAGATCGATGCGCAGGATATCGGCGATTACAATGCCATTGTCGCCAAGCTGCAGGCCGCGATCCCGGCGCATCGCGCGCCCGACGCGGTGATCATGGAAGTGACGCGCTATGGCCTCTTCGCCGATCGCGGGGTGCTCAAGGACCTCACGCCCTACCTCGATGCGGATCCGCTGAAGGGCCAGCTGTTCGACTATGCGCGTGAAGCCGGCATCTACAAGGGGAAGAACTATATCATTCCCTTCAACTCCTCGACGCCCGTGCTCTACCTGAACACCAAGCTCCTCAAGGAAGCCGGCATTGACACGGTGCCCGAGCTGAAAACCTGGGATGAGATCCTCAAGGTTGCCCAGACGGTGACCGACAAGCTCGGCAGCCAGGGCATCACCGGCATCGCAGCGCCCGGCCAGTTCGCCCGCTGGGGCCTTGTCGAGGACAATGACAGCGAGCTCATCGATCCCAGGACCAACGACATCCTGCTCGATGCGCCCGGCACCATCGCCGCCTATCAATGGATGGCCGATCTCGTCCACAAATACCATGTCGCCTCGCCCGACGGGGTGACCAACGAGGCCCAGGGCGAGGCCGAGTTCACCGCCGGCAAGGTGGCGATGATGCTCAACTCGGTCGGCGACTATGGCGGGGTGCGCCAAGCGGTCGGCCCTGACCTCACCGTGGTGCCGATGCCCTGCAACAAGGTCTGCCGCGTGCCGATCGGCGGCGCCGGTATCGGCATCGTCGCCGCAAGCGACAAGGCCAAGCAGGACGCCGCCTGGACCTTCATCAGCTACATGGCCTCGGCCGACGCCAACGCCACCTGGTTCGCCGCCACCGGCTATATGCCGATCAACAAGAACACGGCCGCCGTTCCGGTCGCCGCCGATGCACTCAAGACCCAGCCGGCCCTGCAGGTTTCCATCGATCAGCTGCCCTTCGCCGTCGGCCGGCCGCGGCCGGTGGTCGTCACCTGGATGCGTGCCAAGGAATACACGATGTGGCAGGCCATGGCGCTCGGCCAGCGCGACGTGACGGAGGCCATGAAGGACTTCGCCACCCAGACCCGCGCCGAAGCGGCCAAGAGCAACTGAGTTATGTGTGATATTGCAGCGCGCCCTCCGGGGCGTGCGGCATGCCTTCTGATGCAGAGCAAATTCATCCCCTATCTGCTGGTGCTGCCGCTGATCGCGTTTCTCGCGGTCTTCACCTATGTGCCGATCGGGGTCAGCCTCTATCTCAGCGTCCACACCTGGGACTTCCTGTCGCCGGACATGCCGTTCGTGGGGCTGGCGAACTATGCCGAGCTGCTCTCCTCGTATGATTTCTGGAACTCCCTGCGGGTCACGACGATCTTCGCCGTGGTCTCCGTGCCGCTGAGGCTCGGCCTCGCCTTGGCCGTCGCCTCCTATCTGTCGCGCCAAACCGCTTCGGCTCGCATTTTGCGCGGGGCGCTGTTTTTGCCGTCGGTTACCTCGGCCGTCTCGATTGGCGTCGTCTTCTCGTGGTTTTTCTCGACCGATTACGGTTTTGCCAATGCCCTGCTTCACGCCATCGGCCTGCCGAAAATCGCCTGGATGCAGGATCCGGGCGTATCGCTCGGCGTCCTGATTGCGGTGAACACCTGGAAGCAGCTGGGCTACGACGTGGTGATCTATGTCGCTGCGCTGCAGGCGGTACCGCGCGAGCTCTATGACGCGGCGGCGGTCGATGGCGGGCGGCGGTGGCACGTCTTCCGGCGCGTCACCTTCCCGCTGGTGATGCCAACGACCTATTTTCTGCTGATCGTCTCGGTGATCGACGCCTTCCAGGTCTTCACCATCGTCGATGTGATGACCGAAGGGGGGCCGGCGGGCGCCACCGACGTCTTGGTGAACATGCTTTACCGGGTGGGCTTTACGCTCTTCAACATCGGCACGGGCTCGGCGCTCGCCGTGCTGCTCTTTGCCTTTCTCATCGTGCTGGCCCTGCTCAAGGCGCGCGTGATCGGCCAAAAGGTGCATTATGAAGCCTGAGCGGCCGGCGCTGACCATCCTCGCGCTGGCGGGCGGGCTGCTGTTCCTGCTGCCCGTGCTCTACAGCATCTGGCTCTCGTTCCAGACGGCCCATGCCTATTATAGCGGTGGGCTTGAATTCACCGTGGGCAATTACGGGAACGCGATCGGTCAGTTCCATTTCCTGCGCTATTTGCTCAACAGCCTGATCGTTTCGGGCGTGGTGACCGTGGCGGGGCTGTCGGTAGCCACCGCTGCCGCCTTCGCTTTCGCCCGCTTCCGCTTTCCGGGTGGGAACTTTCTCTTTGCGGCCACCGTGGCGACGCTGATGATCCCCAGCCACATCACGCTCATTCCGAACTATCTGACCCTCGCCCAGGCGGGGTTGCTCGATAGCTATGCGGGGCTGATCCTGCCGGCGGTCGGCAACGGCTTTGCGGCCTTCTTCCTGAGGCAATATATCCGCGGCATTCCGCGCGCGCTCGACGAAGCGGCCTATATGGACGGCGCAACCCCGCTGAAGGTGCTGTGGCGGGTCATCGTGCCGATCGCGCGGCCGGCGATCCTCTCGATGGGCCTCTTCATCTTCCTTGGCGAGTGGAACAGCTATATCTGGCCGCTCGTCGCCATCAACAATGATGATCTCTTTACGCTGCAGATCGGGCTCACCCGGCTGTACAAGTTGAACGCGGGCGAAGGACTGATCGATTGGCCGCTGGTGATGGCGGCCTCGACGATCTCCTTGCTGCCGGTGATCGCCGGCTTCGCGCTGGTGGAACGCCATCTGGTGCGCGGCATTACTGCCGGCGCCTTGAAATAACAGGAGTTTGGGCATGACACGCATCGCTTCGCATCGCGGCGGCACGCTGGAATTCGGCGACAGCACGCCGCGCGGTTTTGCTGCGACGGCACGGCTGGCAGTGGAAGAGGTGGAGTTCGACGTCCACCCAACCCTCGACGGCACAATCATCGTTCATCACGATGCCGTCCTCGACCGCACCACGGACCGGGCCGGCGCCATCGCCGAAATGACCTCGGCGGACGTGCGCGCGGCCGTGATCGACTATGGCGAAGGCGGCCATCCGCTGACGCTGCAGGAGCTTTGCGCCCTCTACCGTCCGAGCACGGTGAACTTCCGCTGCGAGATCAAGCCGGACCGGAACGGCATCCCCTACCCGGACTTCGTGCCGCGCGTGATCGAGTGCCTCAGGGCTGAGGGCATGCTGGAGCGGACCGGCTTTTCGTCCTTTCTTGTCGCCTCGCTCGATGCGCTGGCGGCCGCGACCGAACGACCCCGGCTCTGGCTCGTCAGCCCGGCCGTGCTGCGCCAGCTGGGGACGGAGGCGGTGATCGAGGTGGCGCTGGCCCACGGCGTGCCGGAGATCGGCGTCAACATCGACACCGCCGATGCGGAACTCATGGCTGCCATCCAGGCGGCGGGGCTCGAGTTCGGCGTCTGGGCGGCCCATGACATGGCGCGGCTCGAAAAGGCCTTCGACCTTGGCGTAAAAGTGCTGACGACCGACCGGCCGAGCCTTGCAATCGCCGTTCGGGCGCGGCACGCGGAAGCGGAAGCCGGCGCATGAGCGAGATCACGCTCTCCGGCATCCGAAAGGCCTATCCGGGCGGCGCGGAAGTGCTGCATGGCGTCTCGCTCGGGATAAAGGAGGGCGAGTTCGTGGTGATCGTGGGGCCATCGGGCTGTGGCAAGTCCACGCTGCTGCGGCTGATCGCCGGGCTCGAACGGGCCGACGCCGGCGAGATCCTGATCGACGGCCGGCGGGCCAACGAGACGGCGCCGCAGGACCGCGACATCGCCATGATCTTCCAGAACTACGCGCTCTATCCGCACATGACGGTGCGCGAGAACATCGCCTTCGGGCTGGAACTCCGCAAAGTGCCCCGGCGGGCGCGCAACGCCAAGGCCGAGGAAGTCGCAAAGCTCCTGCAGCTCGATCCCTATCTCGACCGCAAGCCCGGCGCCCTGTCCGGTGGGCAGCGCCAGCGCGTGGCGATGGGCCGCGCCATGGCGCGCAACGCCCGCACCTTTTTGATGGATGAACCTCTCTCCAACCTCGATAATGCGCTGAGGGTCGAGATGCGCACGGAGATCAAGGCGCTGCACCGTCAGCTCGGCGCGACGATCATCTATGTCACCCACGACCAGACCGAGGCCCTGTCGCTCGCCGACCGCATCGCGGTGATGAAGGATGGCGACCTGCTGCAGTTCGACAAGCCGGAAGCCATCTATGATCGCCCGGCCGACCGGTTCGTCGCCAGCTTCCTCGGCTCGCCGGCGATGAACTTTCTGCCGGCCGAAGCGCTGCCCGGCGGGCCGGGCGAGGGGCAGATCATCGGGCTCCGGCCGGAGGCGATCAGCCTTTACGCGGCCGAGCCGGCGATGCCGGCAATCCCCGGGCGGATCGTCCTTTCCGAAATGGCGGGGGCGACGGTGATCCTGCGCTGCGAGACGGCCCATGGCCGCATCACCGTCACGGCGCCGCGCACCGACCCGGGGGCAAGCAGCGACACCGTGTGGCTCGGCCTTGACCGAACCCGCGCGCTGTTCTTCGACGCCGCGAGCGGCAAGCGCGTGGATGCGGCGGCAGCGCGTCAGGCTGGCCCCGCCTAGGCTCCTTTGCTTTTACTGACCTTCGCGCGCTTGCCCGCCGCCTTCAGCATCAGCTTGAGCTGATTGTGCTCAATGGCGGCGCGGACGAGATCCTTGAGTGCCCGCTCATCGATCTCATCGCCCTCGAAAACATCGATCGCCCGCCACACGCCGCCCCCCAGCCCCGCGTTGAAGAGCCCGTCGGGATCCTTGAGGCTCGCCCCCTGGGAAAAGGTCAGCTTTATCTTGTCTTTGTGGGCGTTGCCGACCGCGATCATGCCGTCACGCGACCACACCGGGCTTCCCATCCATTTCCATTCCTCGATGATCTCCGGGTCGGCCTCGAGGATGGTCTTGCGGAGGCTGGCCAGCGTCTGGCCCCGCCAATCCGAAAGACCGGCGATCAGCTGATCGATCTGTTCCGATGCAGTCATGGCGCTACCAGCGCAGTTGCGTGATCTGGACGAGGTTGCCGCAGCCATCGGTGAGCTGGGCGATGGTCGAGCCGGTCACATCGGTTGGCGGCATGGTGAACGCGCCGCCGCGCGTCGTGATGCGCTCGTAGTCGCCCTTGACGTCGTCGGAAAAGAACATGATCGCGGGCTGGCCCTGCTGGAAGATGGCCTGCTGATAGGCCTTGGCCGCCGGATTGTCGTTGGCCGCCAGTTGCAGCTCGGTGCCATCCGGCTCCTCGGGCGAGGCCACGGTCAGCCACCGATAGGGCCCATTGCTGAAATCGGCCTTCTTGGCCAGGCCCAAGATCTCGGTATAAAACTGCAGGGCCTTTTCCTGGTCGTCGACGTAGACGCTGGTCAGCTTGATCTTCATTTCTGTCCTCCTCTTGTCAGACTTCAATCCATCCGCGCCAAAACGTCCTCCAGGGCAGCAAGAAACTGCTGCCAGCCGGCTTTGGCGCCCTTGTAGGCCTGCTGCTGGTCCGGCCGAAAACCCGACTGTTCCATGCGCAGGCGGGTTCCGGTGCCTGTGGGGATGAGCGTGAAAGTGACGACACTCTCGAGGCCATAGGCCGCCCAACTATAGGAGAGGGTCTTGTTCGGCTCGACTTCGAGGATCTCGCAATCGATGACGATGCTCACATCGGGCTTGGGGTTCCTTCGAAGATTGAAGCGATGACCCACGACAGGCTCAAAATCGTTTTTCATGAGCCACTCCTCCAAGAGGTGCGGTTGCGTGAGAGCGCGCCAGATCTTTTCGGGCGGAAAAGCGATCTCCCGCTCGACAATGACGGAGCGCGTTTCGGTCCCGGGATCGGTCATTGGTCCATTCTTTTGAGCAGATCTTCGAGATCATCGAACCGGCTCTCCCAGAAGCCGGCCATCTGGCTGGTCCAGTCGATCAGCGGGGCCAGCGCTCCGAGTTGGGCGCTATAATGCGTCTGGCGACCCGCGTGGCGGTCGCGCACGAGCCCCGCCTGCTTCAAAACCCCCAGGTGCTTCGAGACGGCCGGTTGCGAGACCCCGGCCTGCGCCGTGAGCGCCCCGACGGTCTGCTCGCCGTGGCGGCACAACCGCTCGAAGATTGCCCGCCGCGTCGGATCGGCGAGCGTTCTGAAGAGCACATCATGGGTGTTCAGCATTCAGATCAATAACCCGCTGGCTATAAATGTACATATAACCGCCGAGATATGGGTGGGTCAAGCCATCACATGGCGCGGCACAAAGACGGTTGGACAAAATGTCCAATCAGCGCCCCGGGAAAACCGGCCCATAAAGATCTCGCCGCAGATCCTCCCTCTCCTCGGCACGGCTGCTCGGGCCAAACTCTCCAGTGCGCCCGAGCAGCCTTTTTTCTGCCTTTGCTCCTGTGAGATGGCCGCGTGTCCTCGACGGCGCGGCTGCAGCGCCAAAGGCGCTGCCGTCCCGACGCAATCGCCTTAGAAGCGTTCAAGGCGAAAGGGGTGCATGTTGAGCAGGCTCGGTTCCCCCGCGAGGAGTCGACCAACGAGGTCCCCCGTTACGGCCGATGCAGACAATCCCAGGTGGCCGTGACCAAAGGCGCACATCAGCCCGGGCCAACGCTGCGTCTCGCCGATCACCGGGAGCGAGTCGGGCAAGCACGGGCGATGGCCCATCCAGGACGGATCCGGCTGCGCGACGCTGGCCGAGGGCAGCGCAGCCTTCAGATCATTGTAGAGAAGCTTGGCACGCGCTTCGGAAGGCGACGCCTCGAGGCCCGCTATTTCCACCGTTCCAGCGACCCGAAGCCCCGTCTCCATTGGGGTGATAAAAACTTTTCGGTCCGCTGGGACGATGGGCCGGCTGAGGGAAATGTTTGAGTTACGGAAATCGACATGATAGCCGCGCTGCGCCTCGAGCGGCACCTTATAGCCCAAGCCGCGCAGCAGCGTCGCCGACCAGGCACCCGCCGCCACAACCACCGCGCGGTGACGACGCGATCCGCTCTCGCTGGTGACACCGGTGATCGTGTCGCCGTCATGCTCGATGGCGCGTACGCGCTCACGCCTGAACTCCGCGCCGACGCCCGCCACCGCAGATGCGATCGCCCTGACTTGCCGAAGGGGATTTACGCTCATGGCCGCTTTGGGCAGAAAGACGCCGACCTGGTAGGCCTCGCCCACCTGCGGCTCGAGCGCCTCGATGCCGGCGCGATCCATGATCTCGAACTCGACGCCATGCGAGGCCCGCAGCTTCCAGTCACCCTGGTTCTCCTGGAGGTGCTGCCGGCTGCGATAGAGGTGCAATTGGCCCGTCTGCCGGATGACATCGAGCGCGCCCACCTCGGTGAGCAGGCGGACGTGATGATCGATGGCATTGCCGTAGAACGCTGAAAGGGCAGTCGAAATCTCAAGCACCCGAGAGGGCCGCGCGGCCGCTACGAAGCGCGCCAGCCAGGGGAAGGCGGCGAGCCAGTAGCGCATCGGAATGTGCAGCGCGCCGGCCGGGTTGAGCATCATCCCGGGTACGGAGGCGAGCAGGCCCGGCATCGCCAGCGGCACGACCGACCCCGGGCTGATCGCCCCGGCATTGCCCGAAGAACAGCCGCTGCCCGGCTCGTTCGGGTCGTAGATCACCACGGGAAAACCGCGCTTGATCAGATGCCAGCCGATTGAGACGCCGATAATGCCGGCCCCGATGATGGCAATGCTGTCATCGCTGCGATACCGCGTAGTCATGGGTAGTCTTTCGTTGTTCTTGTTGTTGCCGTTGGCCGACACTGAAGTTCAGCGTTATTCCGGCTGCAGGATGGGCAGGCGAGCGTCAGGCGTCGGCTCGAGCGTGGCCGAGAGCAGCCGGCGCGTGTAGGCGTGGGCCGGAGAGGTCAGGACCTGTTGCGACGCCCCCTCCTCCACCAGCTTGCCGCGGTACATCACGAGGATGCGGGAGCACATCGCCTGAACAACCGCAAGGTTGTGCGAAATGAACAGGTAGGTCAGCCCGAACTCGGCGCGGAGCTGCTGCAGGAATTCGAGAATCTGGGCCTGGACGGAAACATCGAGCGCCGAGGTCGGCTCGTCGAGGACCAGGATCTTGGGCCGCAGCATTAGCGCGCGGGCGATGCAAATGCGCTGCTTCTGGCCGCCTGACAATTCGTGCGGATAGCGCCCGAGGAAGCTCTCCGGCAAGCTGATCACGTCGATCATCTCAGAGATCCGCCGGCGGATCTGGTCGCGCCCGGCCCCGCCCTGAATGTAGAGGGGTTCGGCCAGCGCGCGGGCTACGTTCATCCTGGGATGGAGCGCCGTGTGCGGGTTCTGGAACACGATCTGGATGTCACGCCGCAGCTCGCGCAATTCCCGCGACCTCATGCCTGCGATGTCGCGACCGAGTACCCGAACGTCGCCATCGCTCGGCTTGATGAGACCCAGCAGCAGCCGGCCGACGGTGGATTTGCCCGAGCCCGACTCGCCGACGAGGCCGACACTCTCGCCTCGCTCCAGCCGGAAGTTGACATCGTCCACCGCCGCCACGGTGCGCTTGGCGAACAAGCCGTCGGGGACCGTGAACGTCTTGCGCAGGCCGACGGCCTCTGCTGCATATTCAGGCATCGGCGCGCTCCGGATAAAAGCACGCGACCTTGTGTCCGATGCCAACCGCGTCGAGATTCGGCTTTTCGCTGCGGCATCTCGCCCCAACCCGCGGGCAACGATCGGCGAAGCGGCAACCGATGGTTCTTTGCAGCAGATTGGGTGTCTGCCCCGCCATGCCCTTGATCGGCTGCTGCGGATAGCCAAGCTTCGGCACAGCTTCGATCAGGCCCTTGGTGTAGGGATGGGCGGGCATCGCCAGCACATCCCGCTTGCTGCCGGCCTCCACGACCGTGCCGGCATACATGACCACGATGCGCTGGCACACGCTAGCGATGACACCGAGATCGTGCGAGATCAGCATGATGCTCATGCCCTCGGCGCTGACCAGATCCGCAAGGATGTGCAGGATCTGGGCCTGCACGGTGACGTCCAGCGCCGTCGTCGGCTCATCGGCGATCAGCAGTTTTGGCGCCCCGGCGATGGCTGCAGCAATCAACACGCGCTGACGCATGCCGCCCGAAAGCTGGCCGGGATAGCTGTCGAAAGTCCGCTCGGGTTCGGACAGGCCGAGGCGCCCGAGCAGCGCGACTGCTTCCGCGCGCCGGTCATGCCGCGCCGAGGTTCGCCCGCGGACCTCGTCACGGTGCTTTATCGCCTCGAGCAGATAACTGCCGGCGGTGTAGAGGGGATCGAGGAAGGTCATCGGGTCCTGGAAGACCATGCCGATCTGCGCGCCGCGCACCTGACGCAGGCGCCGCGCTTTCGCTTTCAGCAGATTCTCGCCCTGCCATAGAACCGAGCCCGCCTCGTAGCGCGTCGTCCGCTTGGGCAGCAGGCCGAGGACGCTCTTGGCCAGCACGGATTTGCCGCAGCCGGTCTCCCCCACCACGCCGACGGTCTCGCCGCCCGCGATTGACAGGCTAATGCCGTCGAGGACGTTGAGTGTCCCCTCGAACGTCCTGAAATTGACCGACAGGTCTTCGATCGCCAAATTGCCGGCCGGCTGAGTGGGTGAGCTGGTCACTGCGACGTGGTCCTTGGATCGAAGATATCGCGCAGACCATCTCCGAGGAGGTTGAAGCCGAGCACGCTCAGATAGATGGCGAGGCCGGGAAACACCGCATACCACCACCACTGCGGCAGGTATCCGCGCGCCACGCTGAGCATCGTTCCCCATTCCGGCGAGGGTGCCTTGGCGCCGAGGCCGATGAAGCCGAGACCCGCTGCGGCCAGGATCGCCGCCCCCATGTCCATGCTCGCCTTGACGATCAGCGGCGAGGCGCAATTGGGCAGGATATAGCGGAAGATGATGCGCGGCGTGCCAGCGCCCAGCGCCCGCGCCGCCTCGACGAAAGGCTCCTCGCTCAGGGCCAGTGTCTTGCTGTCGATCAATCGGACATAGCCCGGCCACCACACCACGAGGAGGGCGACGGTGACATTGGTCACGCCAGGGCCAAGTACCGCGACGATGGCAATCGCCAGCACGAGGCTCGGAACCGACAGGAAGAGATCGGCGAAAGCCATGATGACGCTGCGAACCCAGCCGCCGAGATACCCCGAGAGCAGGCCGAGCGGCACCCCGATCAGCGCGGCGCCGATCGTTATCGTCAGGCCGACCTGCAGCGAGATGCGGGTGCCGATGATCACGCGCGAGAGCAGGTCATTACCGACATCGTCGGTGCCGAACCAATGCGCCCAGCTCGGCGCCTCGAGCACATGGGTCATATCGACATTGCCGGTCGCGGCTCCCGGATAGGGCACGAGCCAGTAGCCGAAAACGGCGAACACCAGGAACGCCACCACGATTCCCAGGCCCAGCATCGAGGAGAAGCTGCGCGACAACAGCCATACCGCCCGCTGGATTTCCCGGCGTGCGCCGTGCGAGGCGGGGCTGGGGGCGACTGCCGCTGGATCGATCGAACTGGCCTCGGGAAAGCTCATGATGTCACTGCCTTCTGAGACGCGGGTCGAGCCAGGCGTAGGTCATATCGACGATGAAATTGGCGAGCATGACGTTGAAGCCGATGATTAGCGTGACGGCGAGAACGGGCTTGAAATCCGCCATGAGAGCCGAATTCACCGCCAAGAGGCCAAGCCCCGGCCAATCGAATACAGTCTCGACCAGCGCCGTGCCGCCGAGCGTCCAGCCATAGTGCAGGCCGATCACTGCCAGCACCGGAAGCATCGCATTGCGCAGCGCGTGCCGGATCTGGATGCTGAACAGTCCGAGACCCTGCGCGCGGGCGCCGAGCACATAATCAGACGACAGAGTCTCGATCATCTCCGCCCGGGCAACCCGGCAGATGGATGCAAGGCAGGGGAAGGCGAGCACCAGGGCCGGCATAATGAGGTAGGTGAAGGCCTCCCAGGCCGTGCCCCACTGTCCCCGCAGCAGCGAGTCGATGATGAGCAGATGGGTGATGGGATCGGGCGGCACGGTGACCAGCCCGAGCCGGCCGCTGACCGGTAGCCAGCCGAGCTGCACGGCAAACACCAGTTGCAGCAGCAGCCCGAACCAGAACATCGGCAGTGCGATCCCGGACACCGAGAAGATGCGGACCGCGTGATCGATCGCCGTGTCGCGCCAGACCGCCGACAGCACGCCGAGCAGGAGGCCCAGTACGACGGCGAAGGCCGTGGCAAACAGCACCAGCTCGATGGTGTTGGGCAGCGCGACGGCGATCTGTTCGGTCACCGGCAGGGTGGTCGAGATCGAGGTCCCGAGATCGCCGTGGAAGATGGAGGAAACGTAGGTCAGGAATTGCTGCGGTAGCGGCTTATCGAGCCCGTATTCCGCCCGAATGGTAGCAACCATCGAGGCGGTGGCGTTGGGTCCGGCGGCGAGGGCCGCCGGATCGCCGGGCGCCACATTGGCGATGACGAACGTGATGCAGAGCAGCCCGAAGAGCATCGTGCACAACACCACTATTCGTCTGGCGAGATAGAGGATCACGAACTTCTCCGGGCCACGATCTGCAAAGGGCTACTGATCGATCCAGAGCGCGCCGAAATCGGCAAAGCCGCTCATCTCGATCGGATCGTACTGGTAGCCCTTCACATAGTCGCGGTGGGCGAGGCGGACGTTCGGCACGTAGCCGAAAACCTCCGGCTGATCGGCCGTCAGCCGCTTCTGGATCTCCGCATAAATCGGCGCCCTCGCGTTCCAGTCGGCCGTCGTCTTGCCCTTCTGGATGAGGTCGAACACTGCCGGATCGTCATAGTGGCTGACGCCGAACCATTGGCCCCAGGCGCTCTTGTCGTATTGCGAGGCCTCGGCATCGGGATCGGCAGTGTAGGTCGCCATGAACAGGCCGGTCATGTTCGCCGCCGTGTCGGGGCTCTCGGCATTGGCGACCATGTTGGCCCAGAGTAGCGGCGTCAGTTTTACGGTGATGCCGAGCGGCTGCAGGCTCGAGAGGAGGATCAGCCCGACGCGACGGGTCTCGTCATTGCCCTGCTGCGAAACATATTCCAGCGTCAAGCCGCCATTGGCCCACTTGGTCTTGGCGAGGTATTCCTTGGCCTTCGCCAGGTCCTGGTGCGGGAAATCGGGCACGTCGACATGCCCCTCGATGGCGCTCGGGAACGGGCTCGTCATCAGCTTGGCGTCGCCGGCATAGAGATCGGGCAGCGCGGAATAATCGAGCGCGTAGGCAATGGCCTTGCGCAGGTTCACGTCCGCCGTCGGGCCTTTGGTGTAGTTGAACTTGATGGCGAATTGGGCGGCGCCGACATTGTTCTCGATGGTGATGCCGGGCATCTTGGCGAGTTGCTGATAGTCGGACGTGGTCAGTCCCTCGACCATGTCGGCATGCTTGGTCATCAGCGCTGTGCGCTGCGCCGAGGGCTCGCGGATGACCTGGTAGATGACGCCGCCGAGATGCTTGTCGCCCTCCGGCCAGCCCTTCCAGTAATTGTCGACCGCCTGCAGCTGATAGACCGCATCCTGCTGGAACGCCTTGACGTCGAACGGGCCGCTGCCCGCCGTATGCGACATCATCCAGGCCTGTCCCTCGTCATTGTTCACGACGTTGGGAGTGATCTGCTTGGGGTTCACGATCATCCACCACGGCACATAGCCGATGAAGCTCGGCGACGGCTGGTCGAGCGTGAACTTGATGGTGGTGGGGTCAACGACGGTGATGCTGTCCGGCTTGAGGATCGGCGACAGCATCCAGGCGACGCCCTTGTTGATCGCCAATTGACGCACGAAGGAATATTTCACCGCCGCCGCATCGACCGGGTCGCCATTCTGGAATTTTGCCCGCGGGTCGAGCTTGAAGGTCCACACCTTGGCATCGGGGCTCTCGGTCCAGCTCGCGGCGAGCCATGGCACGATCTTGGCGGGGTCGCCCGCGTACTTCACCAGCGGCTCATAGATCGCGGAGTCGAAGACGTGGTGCGGTGCATCGAATTTTTGCGCCGGGTCGAAATTGCTCGGCGGGGTGCGGCCACCCCAGACCAGGTATTTCTTGCCGCCCACGACCTCGAATGCTGCGCTCGGTTGCGCCAGCAGCGCCAATGTCGAAGCCCCGCACAGCAGTGCCAGAAACGTCCGAACGGCAGTCTTGCGTAGTGACATACGATGCTCCTTTTGCGAGGGAGTGCCCGTCGCGGGGTTCAGGCTTCGGTGTTCGAAAGTGCTTCGGCCAGCTTTCGCCGCCGAGTGCCGGTCGCCTCTGGATCGATGGTGCCGTCGGCGTCGAAGACGAGGCCGTAGATCTCCTGGGCCTGCGCCTTGCTGACGTAACCGTCATCGATATCCTTCAGCAGCTCGGCGAGCGGGCGATCGAGCGGATGCCCGTAGCCGGCGCCGCCGCCCACGGTAATCTCGACGATCTGGCCGGCATCGGTCAGCGTATCGACCGAGCCGCTGCCATAATTCTTGACCACCACGCCACGGCCGTCGGTCATCACGAAGTGAGCGCCGGTCCCCGGCTGCCCGCCATGCATGCCGGTGGGCTCGAAGCCGACGCCCTCGGGATAGGAGTTGATCATTACGCGCGGGCCGGTGCTGTCCAGTCGGCGGGCACGCAGGCGCTGCCCCAGTCCGGCGCGGTAGCGCCCTGCCCCGGCGCTGTCCTTGACGAAACTCTTTTCAAGCACCAGCACCGGCGCCCGCGTTTCGAGCACTTCGACCGAACCGTTGGAAGCGCTGGTGGGCCAGAGCACCGCCGACTTGCCGTCGGCGTTCGCCGAACCACCCTGGCCGCCGCCCAGGTAAAGGTGATCACTATACGTCCGCCCGGTCTCGTCCTTGCCGAAGAAATGGACGATTGCCGGCAGGCCGCTATAGGCCTGTACGCGCTCAGGTAGTGCGTCTTCCAGCGCCTGGAAGATGTTGCCCATCAGGTAAGAGCCGGTGAGATGCCTCAGGCCAACCGAGGCTTCATGCGTGCAGTTGAGGATCGAACCTTCGGGTGCCTTGACCGTCAGGGCCCGATAGCAGCCGGCGGACGCCCGGACCTGCGGGGTCAGCACGCATTTGAGCGCATAGAACGTCTTGGCCTGGGTGAAGTTGAGCGTCGAGTTGAGGCCGCCCTGGGCCAACTCCGGCGGCGCACCCTCATAGTCGACCTCGATGCTGTCGCCGGCGACGGTGATCTTCACCGGGAAGGTGTGGCGAACGCCATTGCTGAGCGGCTCGACTTCGCTGCGGTAGACGCCATCCGGCACGGCACGAATGGCCTCGCGCATCGCCTGTTCTGCGCGGCTCTGGATCACCGAAGCGAGCACGCGCAGATCATCGAGCTGGTATTCCTCGAGATAGGCCTCGAGCCGCCGCGCGCCCACCGCATTGGCGGCGATCAGCGCCTCGATGTCGCCGACGACCTGCGCAGAGTTGCGTACGTTCTTCTTGAGGATCGCGAACAGATCCTCGTTCGGCGCGCCGGCCCGATAGAGCTTCATCGGCGGGATCTGGATGCCTTCTTCGTAGATCTCGCGCGCCCGCATGCGGTCCTTCGTGCCGCCGATGTCGCTGACATGGCCGATCGAACCGATGAGCGCGACGACTTTGCCCTTGCGGAACACCGGCGTGACAATTCCGACGTCGAACAGATGCCCGGCGCACATCCAGGGGTCGTTGGTGACCAGCACGTCGCCGGGTACGAGCGTTTCGGCCGGAAACACCTCCAGCAACGACTGCACCGCCGACATCAGGGTGATATTGAACACGGGCATGGCGCGCGGCGAATGCGCCAGCGACCGACCTTCGGCATCGAGGATCTCACAGCCGAAATCCTGCATCTCCCCGATGATCAGCGAAAAGGCGGTGCGGATGACCGTGAGCCATGACTCCTCGGAGATGCTGATCAGCCGGCTCCACATGATCTCGAGCCCGACGGGATCGGCCTCGAGTTCCTCCAGCGTCAGCGGCAGGTCGCTGGCCCGCCGGCGAACCGCCCCCGCACTGGCGTCGAGCTCGACAATCAGATTACCCGACGCGTCGACGCTGACCTGGTCGCCCGGCGGCACGATGGTGGTGGATTCGTTCTCCTCGATCACCAGCGGACCCGTGAACCGGTCGCCGGCACGCAGGGCATAGCGGTCATAGACCGGTGTGTCGGTAAAACCTTCCGTTTCCGGGAACCAAACCGGACGTCGGCCCTTGAGCGCCTGCCCGGCCTGGCTGGTGGCGGCGAGCGAGCCGACCGCGAGTTTTGGATCTGGCCCCAGCGCGGTGATTCGCCAGCTGATGACTTCGACCTCGGCGCCGCTCGGCTCGCGTGCATAAAGCCTGCGATACTCGGTGGCGAAAGCCGAGAGGATGGCCTCGGCCGACGCGGCGTTGAGACCGCCGCCCGGGACGGCCACCTGCAGGTTGTGCACCTGTCCAGCAAGCCTCAGCTCCACCCGGCGCTGGATCTCGATATCCTCGGCCGCGACGCCCGCTGCCATGACCAACAGGCGGCCATCCGCTTCCAGTTCGCCGATGAGATCGTTGACCTCCGGCCAATCCAGTCGGTTGAGGAGGCTCGGGGCCGAGCGCACGGCCTCATGACCTACCCTGCCGCCGAGAAAGCCGAGCGCGGAAGCGGCGCCCGATGCCTGGGGAACGATCACCCGTCCCACGCCCAGCGATTTGGCGACCCGGATGGCATGGGCCGGTCCGGCGCCGCCGAACGCCACCATGGCGTAGCCGCGCGGATCGCGGCCGCGCTCCACGATATGAGCGCGCGCAGCCCCCGCCATGTTCTCGCAGACCACGGCAAAGACGCCCCAGGCGGCGGCGACCGCGTCGCCACCGAGCCTCGCCGAGATGGGCGCAAAAGCCCGGTCGGTGGCAGCACGGTCGAGCTGCAGCCGGCCGCCCAGGAAGGATTTGGCGTCGAGATAGCCGAGAACGAGGTTCGAGTCGGTCACGGTCGGCTCGGTGCCGCCGCGCCCATAGCACGCAGGGCCGGGGAAAGATCCGGCGCTGCGCGGCCCGACCTTCAGCAGGCCGAGTTCGTCGAATTGCGAAATGCTGCCGCCGCCCGCGCCGATCTCGATCATGTCGATCACCGGCGAACGAATCGGCAGGCCGCTACCGCGCTTGAAGCGATGCTCGCGCGCCGCCTCCATCATCGGCGCCACGTCGGCATGGCCGTTCTCGATGACGCAGACCTTGGCGGTGGTGCCACCCATATCGAAGGCGATGACATCGTCGAAACCGGCGGACTTGCCGAAATAGCTCGCGGCGATCGCCCCACCCGCCGGCCCGGATTCGAGCAGCCGGATGGGAAAGCGCCGCGCCATGTCGGGCGACGCCAGCTGCCCGGACGACTGCATCAGGTAAAGCGAGCCGGTGAACCCGCGCTCCGCCAGCGCGCCTTCGATCCTGCGCACATAAGGGTCGATCAGCGGCATTACATAGGCATTGGCGGTCGTCGTGGTCGTGCGCTCATACTCGCGGACCTCGGCGCAGACCTCGGAGGAGAGCGATACCAGGAGGCCCGGGAAATGCCGGGCCGCGACGGCGGCGACGAGCCGCTCATGCGTGTCGTTCTTGTAGGAATGAAGAAAAGACACCGCCAGCGCCTTGGCTCCGGCATCGACGGCGGCGGCGATCATGCGCCGCACTTCCTCCTCGGAGATGGTGCGCACCACGTCGCCCTTCGCCGAAATCCGCTCATCGATCTCGAAGCGAAGGCCGCGTTCGACCAACGGCTCGGGAAATTTCAGGAACAGGTCGTGAGCATCGTAGCGCTGCTCGGTGGCCATCTCGATGATGTCGGCGAAGCCCTTGGTAGTCAGCAGTGCCGTCCGAGCGCCGCGCCGCTCGATGACCGCATTGGTCACGATCGTGGTGCCGTGCACCATCACCTCGACATCGGCGAAGCTCTTGCCGGCTTTCGCGATGAGTTCTTCTAGCCCGGCGATCGAACCGGCTGCAGGGTCGGCGGAAGTGGTCAGCGCCTTATGGACATGAAGGCTCCCGGTTTCGGGATCGAGCAGGACGAAATCCGTAAATGTTCCGCCGATATCGAACCCGACGCGGCACTTGCCGACAAACTCCATCCCGGACCCCTCTGTGTCACTATGCGACATGAACTATCGCATAGAGACACAGGATAAAATTTAGGCTACAACTGTCAAGTGCCTAATACACAAGCGTCCAGCGACAGGTGTGAAGGCGGCGGAGATTTCGGGCGATGATGGCGGCCGACAGGAACAGCACTAAAAATGGCTGAAGAGCAGACGCGGAATGCCGGCGGCGGCCGCTTTCTTGGATCGGTGGAAAAGGCCTTCGCGGTGCTGAACGCCTTCAACGTCGGGCGTAAGGCGCTGAGCCTCGGCGATGTCTCCCGCATCAGCGCCGTCGACAAGAACGCGACTCAGCGCGTCCTCTTCACGCTCAAGTCATTGGGTTATCTGCGGCAGGATCCTCAGACGCGGCTCTACAGCCTCTCCGCCCGCATGCTCGACTTCGGCACCTCGTTCCTGGCGGCAAACAAAATTCGCGAGGTAGCCGAGCCGATCCTGGAGCAGGTCAACGAAACCTGCGAGGAGACGGTGAACTTGACGGAGCGCGAGGGGACCGAGGTCGTCTATGTGCTGCGCTATCCCAGCCGACACGTGGTCAGCGTCGATCTGTCCGTCGGCTCGCGCCTGCCGATCTATTGCACCGCCCCGGGGCGCGCGATCCTTGCGCATCTGCCGGAGCAGGACGTTGGGCAGATCCTGAGCGACAGCCGCCTGGAAGCGCGGACCAGCACCACAGAAACGGACCCCCAGGCCATTATCGCCTCGCTGCCGGACATTCGGGCGAAGGGCTATTGCCTCACGAATCAGGAGGCGTTCGTCGGCGATATTTCCGTTTCCGCCCCCGTCTTCGATGAGCGCAATGTCATCGCCGGGGCCATCAACATCGCCGTGCCGTGGCCGCGCTGGCAACTGGACCGCGTCGAAGCGGAACTCGCCCCGATCGTCGTCGATGCCGCCCGCTCCATCTCGCTTGCCATGAAACGACAATAGGAGCTGCCATGACCGCTGACGTCGAAGCCTATCTCCAGGAATTGCGGAGCTGGGTCGAGATCGAAACGCCCACAGCGGATAGCGAGGCGGTCAATCGCCTGGGCGCGATCATCGCTCGCTCTGCAGAGCAGGCCGGCCTGGCAGTCGAGCGCCTTCCGGGTGCCCCGGGTCTCGGCGATCTGATCCTCGCTCGCGGCGGCCGCCAGACCGAGGCGCCTGGCCTGTTGGTGCTGGCGCATATGGATACCGTCCATCCCAAGGGCACCCTCGAGCGCGACCTGCCATGGCGGCTCGATGGCGACCGCCAATACGGTCCCGGCATCTACGACATGAAGGGCTCGGCCCTGCTCGCCTTGCAGGCCTGGCGCGATATTTCGGCCGCAGGCCGAGCGCCGAACCATCCGGTAACGTTTCTGTTTTCCCCCGACGAAGAGGTCGGCAGCCCGGGCTCGCGCCCGATCATCGAAGCGGAGGCGCGGCGAGCTTTTGCGACCTTCGTGGTCGAGCCGGCGCGCGACGGCGGCAAGATCGTCGTCGGGCGCAAGGGTATCGCCCGCTTCACCATCACCGCCCAGGGCGTGCCAGCCCACTCGGGCAGCAATTTCGAGCAGGGCCGCAGCGCCATACGCGAAATGGCCCGGCAATTGCTCGATCTTGAGGCCCTCACCGATCTCGAACAGGGGCTGACCGTCAGCGTCAACACCATCGCGGGCGGATCGAGCCCCAATACCATAGCCGGCAACTGCGCCATCACCGTCGATGTGCGCCTCAAGCGCCCGGATCAGGGCGATCTGATCCTTTCGCGGATCCGCAGCATCAAGCCCTATGATCCCGATGTGACGATCAAGGTCGAGGGTGGACTCAACCGGCCGCCGTTTTTTCCTGATATCCCAGCGAACCGGCTGTTCGACCACGCCCGCCGGCTCGCCGCTCGCTCGGGCATTGATCTGGTCGGCGTGGAGGCCGGCGGCGCTAGCGACGGGAATTTCGCCGCCGCATCAGGTACCCCGACGCTAGACGGCCTCGGGGTCGATGGGGCGGGCGCTCACACGCTCGACGAATACATCCTCATCAGCAGCATCGCCCCGCGAATTCAGCTCTTCGGCGACCTGCTGGCGGAAACGACCGCGGGAGACGTGGAGGTTTGAGCCAAGCGCTCTGGCTAGGCCCGGTAGGGCCCAAAGCGGCCCGCCCGTCTGCGCGACGGCATGCGTTACCGCGCGGTCGTAACGCCAAATGTGCTGCAAACGCCGCGGCGAACCCATCTTAAGGGGCTGCAGGTTCGCCGCCGTGGAGGCCGGCTTCTGGACATGTGGCGCGATCGCAATCTATTTCGAAGGCGTAAGGCGGTTTGCCATCTTCAACCAAGCCGGGGGCGTTCCATGGAAGCCATTTTGCAGCGCCGAACCGCAATTGCAGCTGCGGTTCGCCGATATGCCGGCGACCGCTTCGGCGATGATCGTTTCGATCAGATCGTGCAGGCCCTGCTTGTAGTAGATGTCGTTCATACTGCCGGGGCCGAAATGGAGTACTGCCGGCGCCATGCCGGCACCGAAGTTGATCACCGGTGAGATTGAGGCGAAACACATCTCGGCCTCACGCGCGAACACCACTTCGGGCACCAGCGGGGTGCCGACGATATCCCCCCCCTCGCGCTGGAAGGACCGAATCTCCGCCGGCGTCTCGAAGCGCGGCCCTTCCGAGCAGACGAACACGCCGCGCTCGATGACACGGTTGGAGTTCCTGTTGGCCGCCGCGATCAAATCGGCCCGGAGCCTGGGACAGAACGGATCGGTGAAGTCCACCCTGACCCAGCAGTCGCTCTCGTCGAACAGCGATTGCGGCCGTGCCTTGGTGCGGTCGAGGAAATCGTCGGGGATGACGATGTCGCCGGGGCGGATCGCCGGGTTCACCGAGCCGATGGCGTTCTGGGAGATGATCGATTCGACGCCGAGCTCCCGCAGCGCCCAGATATTGGCCTTGAAATTGATCTTGTGGCTGGGAACGGTCAGGCCCTCGCCGTAGCGCAGGATCACCGCGGCCTCGCGGCCGCCGATGCGGCCAAGCAGGACCGCCGCCTCGCCCCATGGGGTGGCGACGTGCGCCGGCCGCCGGTCCTGCAGCAGGGTCTCGGAGGCGGCGCTAGAAATAAGGCCGATGCTTGTGGTCATGACGTTATCCTTTATTCGCCATGGGCAAAATGGCGGTGAATGCCGGCGGTGAGTTCCGCGGCGTCGATATGAGTGAAGCCGCCTTCGGCGTAGATCGTTCGGCCGGCGACTATCACCTCGCGCACATGCTGCGGACCAGCGCGATAGACGAGGTCGGAGAGCACCCGCTCGCTGGTCCAGCCCAAGGGATGCTGGAGGTCGAGGACCACCAGATCCGCTTCTTTTCCTGGACTCAGCGAGCCGATGCGCGCGCCAAGCCCGAGCACCCTGGCCCCCTCGCGCGTCGCCATCTCGAACGCGTCGGCGGCCCCGGCGCTGTGGGCGTCGAGCGTCGCGGCCCGTTGCAGCAGCACCGAGGTTTTCATTTCCTGAAAGATATCGAGGCTGTTGTTGCTGACCGTGCTGTCGGTCCCCAGTCCCACCGGCACGCCGGCGCGGCGCAGGGCGGGTACCGGCGCAATGCCGCTGGCGAGCTTGGCGTTGCTGACCGGGTTGTGCGCCACCCCGGCACCGCTCGCGGCGAGGATGTCGATCTCCTCGGCATCGAGCCACACGCAGTGGGCAAGGATGGAGTTGCGGTCGAGTATCCCCAATTGCGCCAGCAGCCGGATGGGGGTGGTCCCGTGCCGCTCGCGGACGATGTCGGTTTCCTTGCGATTCTCCGCCGCGTGGATGACGAAGGGCAAATTCAGCCGGTCCGCTGCACGCTTCACCTCAACCAGCAGTTCGGGGGTGCAATTATAGGGGGAGTGAGCGCCGACATAGAATGTTGCGAGTCCGTCGCCGTGATGTGCCGCGATGGCGCGCTGCGTCTCCTCCAATGCCAGCGGCCAGTTCGGGAGGCCCGCCTTGCGTAGTTCGGGCGAATTGGCGAGCGCGCCGCTGAGCGAGCGCATGCCGATCTCGCTCGCCACCGAGGCGAAAATGCCTGCGCCGAAGCGGGCGCAGTCGCAGGCGGTGGTGATGCCGTTGCGGACCATCTCCATGACGGCGAGCTGGCAGCCGAGACGGTTGTCCTCGAGCGTCAACACCGAGGTGTGTGGGGCAATCGCCGCCGCCCATTCGAACAGATCGCCATCGTCGCAGGCGCCCCGATGCGCGCTCATCCCCCCATGCGCATGCGTGTTGACGAAGCCGGGAACGACCAGCCGACCACCCATGTCGCGCGGCTGCGCCGTCGCGGCGGTGGGAGGCAGCGCGGCCGCCGGTCCGATCCAGCCGATCCTGCTGTCCTCGATCAAAATCGCGGCGTCCGGCACGAAGCCCTGTTCGTCGCCGGTGAACACGTCGAGATTGGTAAGCAGCTCGGCCAATCAGAACTCCATCACAAGTGTTTGGCCATCGGTGGCCCGTGTCAGCTCGACCCGCCCGCCGGCGACGCTTACGACCTGCCCGTCTTGTACCGTCAGAACCCCGTCATGGCCCGGAACGACGAGCTCGGCCATCGACATGATGCGCCGGATGCTGTTCCGCGCGGCCTCTGGGTCGAAGGCGCCGATCGAGTCGCCGGTCGCCGCTTCTACCCGGTTCTTGATGGCGTCCTGGGCGAGCACCACGGCGCGGCCGCCACTGCTGAAGGCAATCGAACAATGCCCGCCCGTATGCCCCGGCGTCTGCAACAGCCTCACACCGCGCAGGATCTCCAGTTCGCCGTGGATGAGCTGCAGCTTGGAACGCGCCAGCATCCCCTCGATCAGGTAGGTGGGCATCGCGGCATCGCGGCCCTGCTGCTCATAGAAATAGGTCAGCTCGTCCTGATGGATGATCAACTCGGCGCGGGGGAAGCATTCGACATTGCCGACGTGGTCGACATGGAGATGGCTGAGCACGATCTGCCGGATCTGGGCCGGGTCGAGGCCGTGCACGGCCAGCGCCGAGAGCAGCGCCGCGCGCTCCCCCGCCGTCCCTGTGTCGAACAATACCGGCCCTTCCGCGGTCTCAAGCAGCGTCACCGTGCTCCAGCCGAGAAAACCGCGGGAGCTACGCGCCGGAAGGCCGGGGATCAGCACATGGTAGCCGATGTCACGCATGAACTGGCCCTCCGGCTGCGCGGTACGTTCCGTCGTAGAGATGGCAGGCGACCCGATGCCCGGGTGCGAGCTCAAACGGCTGCGGCTCCTCGCGACTGCAGCGGCCGCCCAATTCATCGGCGCGCGGGCAGCGTGTATGGAAGCGGCACCCGCTCGGCGGACGGATCGGCGAGGGGATGTCGCCCTTGAGCACAATCCGCTTGCGCACGGCGCGCGGGTCGGGCACGGGGTTGGCCGAGATCAGCGCCTGCGTGTAGGGATGGGCGGGCGCGGCGAACAGCCGAACTTTTGGTGCCACTTCCACCAGCTTGCCCAAATACATAACCCCGATATCGTCCGAGATATGCTTCACCGCCGCCAGGCCATGAGCGATGAAGACATAGGAGAGCCCGCGCTCGCGCTGCAGCCGCTTAAGCAGGTTCAGGACCTGTGATTGGATCGAAACGTCGAGCGCAGACACCGGCTCGTCACAGACGATCAGCCGTGG
This sequence comes from Devosiaceae bacterium, assembly GCA_035493835.1. Taxonomy (GTDB): domain Bacteria; phylum Pseudomonadota; class Alphaproteobacteria; order Rhizobiales; family Devosiaceae; genus DASZTU01. The sequence goes on along the minus strand of DATJHO010000008.1, from coordinate 13,290 downwards.
GCCGAGCGCCAGCGCCCGGGCGATGCCGATCCGCTGTCTTTGGCCGCCGGAGAACTCGTGCGGATAGCGGCTGGCATTGGCTGCCGGCAGCCCAACGGCGTCAAGCAGCTCGCGAATGCGGGCGGCGCGGTCGGCGCTGTTGAGCAGGCCATGGATCGCGAATGGCTCGGCGAGGATCTGTTCGACCGTCATGCGCGGATCAAGTGAGCCATAGGGATCCTGGAAAATGATCTGCACCTCGCGCCGGAGCCGCCGCAGGTCGGCACCGCTCGTTCCCAGAAAGTTGTTGCCGTCATAGTGGACAGCGCCAGAAGTCGCCTCCTCAAGCCGCACCACCACCTTGCCGAGAGTGGACTTGCCGCAGCCGGATTCGCCGACGAGGCCGAAGGTTCGACCGCGCGAGATCTTGAACGAGACGCCGTCGACTGCCCGCACGTAATCGCGCCGGCGCCCCAGCAGGCTGCGCTGCGACACGGGGTAGTGCTTGACGAGGTCGGTGACCTCAAGGATCGGGGGGGCGCTCATGCGATACCCTTTTGATGCAGCCGCTCTGCCGCGAGGAAGCAAGCCGCCTGGCGGCCTTCGGCGATCATTGCGAGCCGGGGCTCCTCGCTCTGGCAGCGCGCGAAGGCGTATCGGCAGCGCGGCGCGAAGGCGCAGCCCGGCGGCCGCTCGAGTGGGGAGGGAACTGAGCCTTCGATCGCATGCAGCTCGTCGAGATCATCCTCAAGCCGCGGGATCGAGGCGAGCAGCCCCTCGGTATAAGGATGGAGCGGATTGCCGAACAGCGCATCGACATCGGCTGTCTCGACCAGCTTGCCGCAATACATCACCGCAACCCGGTCGCACATCTCGGCTACGACACCGAGGTCGTGGGTGATCAGCATGATCGCCATGCCGCGCTCGGCCCTGAGCTGGCGCAGCAATTCCAGGATCTGCGCCTGGATGGTGACGTCGAGGGCCGTCGTCGGCTCGTCGGCGATCAGCACCTTCGGGTTGCAGCTTAGCGCCATGGCGATCATCACCCGCTGCCGCATGCCGCCCGACAGCTGATGCGGAAAATCGTGCGCACGCCTGGCAGCGTCGGGGATGTTGACCAGGTCCAACATGTCGATGGCGCGGTCGAAGGCCTCGCGCCGCGAGACGCCCCGATGCGTCCGAATGGTTTCCGCGATCTGTTCCCCAACGGTATAGACCGGGTTCAGCGAGGTCATGGGCTCCTGGTAGATCATGGCGATCTTGCCGCCCCTGAGCCGGCGCATTGCCGCCTCGTCGAGCTGCAGGAGATTCTCGCCCTCAAGCAGGATTTCGCCGCCGGCAAAGCGGCCCGGCGGCGTCGGGATGAGCCGCATCACCGAGAGCGAGGTGACGCTCTTGCCGGAACCAGACTCGCCAACGATCCCCAGCGTTTCGCCGGCATTGACGCTGAGGCTCACGCCATCGACCGAGCGGACCTCTCCCTGCTCGGACCGGAAATAGGTCTTGAGGTCGCGAATCTCGAGCAGGGGGGCGGTCGAAGTCGACATCAGATCAACGCTCCGTCCACAACGAGCGCCGACTGCAGCGACCCGATATCCAGGTGCCGCGGGGCGACACCCTGCTTGAGGCTCAGTACGGCCGCCGTTCCCGCTGCCTGGCCCATCGCCATGCCCGGCCCCATCACTCGCACCGAAGCCTGTCCGTCATGCGTCGCCGACACGCAGCGGCCGGTGACCAGCAGATTGTCGACTTCAAGCGGCATCAGGCACCCGAACGGCACGTGATAATAGTCATCTCCCGGCAGGTGCAGGCGGATGGTGCCGGTGCCCTGGCTGTGGTCTTCGATCGGCCATGAGCTGCGGCAGATCGCAGTCTCCGATTTGTGCGCGCCGAGCACATTTTCCCGGGTCAGCACATGTTCGCCCATGATCCGCCGCGTCTCGCGCACCCCGAGCTGCGGCGCGATGGCGTCGATATGGGCCGCCTTGAAGCCGGGAACGTACTTGATGAGGAACCGCGCAAATCCCTCAACCTGACGCCGCCCCTCGAGTGTGCCGGCCGTGAGGCTCCAGGGATCGGTGCCATCGACATCGACCACCCGGCTCATGTTGACGTGTACCTTGCCCTTCTGGGGCGCCGGCGAGAAGGAGCCGGAGACGCGCGGAAATTCGAACTCTCCCCGCTCGCCAACTTCGATCAGCAACCGCCGGATCTCGGCCTCGGGAAACGCCATGGCGCGCTCCACGTCGACCCCGCCCATATAGAAGACCATGGTCGGGGCCTGTAGCCGGCCCTCATCGTCGCCCTTCTCGAATGGCGCGCCGGACAAGGCAGCGACATCGCCATCGCCCGAGGCATCAATGACGCGCCCCGCGAGGATCGCTTGGCGGCCGCCCTTGCTTTCGACGACCACGCCCTTGATCGCGCCGTCTTCGATCAGCGCCTCGACGGCCATGGTATGGAACAGGATCTCAACGCCGGCTTCCCGCAGCCACTGATCGAGCACGACCTTGAACACCTCGTGGTCGAGTTGGAACCGATGGCGATATTTGAATCCGGCGCCGACAGCTTCCAGCCGCCGCATGGCCTCGTGCGGCAAGCCGCCTACGAGCAATTGATGCGTGGATTGCGGCCCGCAGGTGTAGATGCCGCAGAAGACGCCCACCATCGCCGCCGTTGCCGTGCCGCCGAGGAAGCCATAGCGGTCGACCAGCAGCACCCGGACCGGGGCGCCCGCGCGGGCCGCCGCAATCGCCGCCATGCAGCCGGAAGTGCCGCCGCCGATGACCAGGACGTCGACTTCGCGAGCCACCGTCAGCTTCCGTGCCGGCTCGGCTATCGAGCCGCTGCTGCGGGAAAGTGCAATCGCCATGTTCAGCCTTCCATTTGCTTGAGGCGCGGGTCGAGCATGTCCCGCAGTCGGTCGCCGACCAGATTGATCGCGACCACGGTGATGAAGATGGCCAGCCCCGGCATGGCGGCGACCCACCAGGCATTGGCCATGTAATTGCGCCCGTCCGAGATCATGCCGCCCCAGGTTGGGATCGAGGGCGGCACCCCCAGCCCGAGAAAGCTGAGCGAGGATTCGAACAGGATCATGCGCGCCACCAGCAGGCTGGAAATCACCACCACCGCTGGCAGGACATTGGGCAAAAGATGTCGAAGAAGAATACGCGGCGTCGAAGCGCCGAGAGCCCGCGCTGCCTGGACATATTCGCGGTTGCGCAAGGTCAGGCACTCGGCCCGCACAACACGGGCATACTGCACCCAGTTGGTGAGCCCGAGCACCAGGATCAGGTTCCACAGGCTCGGCCCGAGCACCGCGATTACCGCGATGGAAAGCACCAGGAAGGGGATGGCGAGCTGGATGTCGGTCAGCGCCATGATGGCGCGGCCGATACGGCGATCGTCGTAGCCGGCAATCATTCCGAGCGCGACCCCGACTATCCCCGACACCAGCACGGAGGCGAAGCCCACCAGCATCGAGACCTGCGCTCCGACCATCAGCCGGCTGAGGATATCGCGTCCCAAAGCTTCGGTGCCGAGCAGATGCAGCCGCCCGCCGTCCACACCGAGCGGCGGCATGAGGCGCTTCATGATGTTCTGCGCCATGGGATCGTAGGGGGTCAGCCAGCGCCCGACCAGTGCATCGACCATGACGATCACCACGATGAGCAGCCCGAGTGTCGGCAGCTTGGCGCGGGCGAAGCGCTTGAGAAACTGCATCAGCCCTTCCTCAGCCGCGGGTCGAGCAGCGCGTAGCAGGCATCGACGATGAGATTGATGACGACGATCACTATCGCGGTGAACATCACGAAGGCCTGCACAACGGTGAAGTCGCGATTGGAAATCGCCTGGATGGCGAGGCGGCCGATGCCGGGATAGGCAAAGATCTGTTCGGTAATGACTGCCCCGCCGAGCAGCGCGCCGATCTGGAGGCCCAGGACGGTCACCGTCGGGATCGCCGCATTGCGGAGCGCATGTTTGAAGATCACCAGTCCGCTGGCGAGCCCTTTGCCGCGCGCCGTGCGAATATAGTCTGATTGCAGCACCTCGATCATGCTGGAGCGCAACAGCCGGGTGATGATCGCCGTCGAATAGGCGGCGAGCGAGATGGCGGGCATGATCAGGGATTGCCACCCGGAATTGCCCGAGGCCGGCAGCATGTGGAAGTGCTGCGACAGGATCAGGATCAGCATGATCGAGAGCCAGAAGGAAGGAAAGCTCTCACCAACCATCGAGATTACCAGTCCCGTCCGGTCGAGTGCCGAACCTCGATAGACCGCCCCGGTGATGGCGAGCGGCACGGACACCAGCAGCGCCAGCAGCAGAGCGACGCTGCTCAATTGCAGTGTCGCCGGCACTCGCTCCAGCACCAGTCGAAGCGCCGGCTCCTGATATCGCAGCGATTGCCCGAGGTCGCCGTGCAGCGCCCGTCCCATGAAGTCGAGGTACTGCGCGCTGAGCGGCCGGTCGAAGCCCATTTCCGTCCGGAAGCGGGCGATATCGGCCAGGGTGGCGTCCGGCGGCAGGAACAGCGCCGACGGATCGCCACCGATCCGGATCAGGAAGAACACGGCCACCGAGACGCCGAAAACGACGCCGATCGCATAGAGCAGCCGTGAAAGCAGGTAGCCGAGCATTGGACCGATATCGCCTCGTTACGCCAGGGTGGCTTTGCGCAAGTCGATCATGCTGTCGGTGCGCGGCTGCCAGTTCGTGCGTTGCGTCAGCCCGTAGATCAGCGGCGGCTGCACCAGCGGCACATGCGGCGCTTCCTCCTTGATGATGGCGGCGGCCTTCTCGTAGATCGCCTTGCGCTCATTGGCATCCAGCGTCTGCCGGCCGGCGTCGAGCAGCTTGTCGAGATCGGGATTGGAGTAATAGCTCTGGTACTGCCCGCTATAGAGCAGGGGATACCAGACCAGGTCGGGATCGCGCCCGCTCCAGCCGGGGAAGCAGATGCCGTCACGGCCCTTGGCGGCCGAGACCGTCGCCCACACCCCCGCCTCGAGGTAGTTCTCCTCCACCGTGATGCCGACCGCCTGCAGGTAACCGATGGTCGCCTCCATGATTTCGGTATCCTTCATGTAGCGGCCCTGCCGAGCTGTCAGTGGGATGCTGAAGCCATTCGCGTAGCCCGCCTGAGCCAGCAACGCTTTGGCCTTGTCCGGATCGTACGGGTAAGGCTTCCACGAGGGGTCGTAGCCGAAGGCATTGGTCGGCAGCGTCAGCGCGATGCGGTTGCCCAGGCCCCCGAGCAACGCTTTCTGGATGGAGTCGACGTCGATGGCATAGTTGATCGCCTGCCGCACGAGCTTGTTCTGCAGTGGGCTCTGCTTGACGGTGTTGAACGAATAGAAATAGACGAAGTCGCTGCCAGTCGAGGCAATCTTGGTGCCGTCGCCGGTCTTGATCCCGTCCACGCTCTCCGGCGGAATGTCCACTGCGATGTCGACGCCGCCGCTGCTCAGCTCGGCGATGCGTGTCTGTACCTCGGTGATCGGGCGGAAGACGACAGTCTTCACCGCCGGCGCGCCGCCCCAATAATCCGGGTTGGCTTCGAGCTTGACGTGGTCGTCCTTGACCCACTCGACGAACTTATAGGGGCCGGTACCGACCGGCGCGCTGGCGAGAATGTCGGCGCCCTTATCCTTGATATAGCCCGGCGGCACGATCAAGGCGGCGAACGACGCCTCGTAGAGCGAGAACAGCATGGTCGGGAAGGGCGCCGCGGTCTTGAAGTCGACGGTATGGTCGTCGATGACGTTGACCGCCTTGATCTGCGCGATGCGCGAATAATAGGGCGCCTTGAACTTGGGATCGAGCGCGCGATCGAAGGTGAACTTTACGGCTGCGGCGTTGAACGGCTCGCCATTATGGAAGCTTACCCCTTGCCGCAGCTTGAAGCGCCAGGTCAGGGGATCCGGATTGCTCCACTCGGTGGCCAGCGCTGGAACGAAATTGCCGCCCGCGTCCATCGACACGATCGCATCGTAGATATGGAAGCAGACATTGGCGGTTGGGAACGAGGAGTGCTTGGCCGGATCAAGCGTCAGCGCGTCCGTCGATTGCGCGACGGTGAGCGTGCTGGCCTGCTGCGCGAAGACGGGGCGGGACAGGCTCGCGACGGCGACTCCGGCCAAAAGGCCCGCTGTTCCGGTAAGAAGCTCTCGACGTCTCATAGGCGTGGTCTCCGTAATTGGGCGGTTGCAGAAGGATCAAGTTAGGGCGATGGCCTCGAAGGCGGCGAGGCGTTCAATGTCGACACGCAGCCTGTCGCGCTCGCGCCGGGCCGGCAGGTTGCTGCCGGTTACCAACGAGTGCGCCTGCGTGGCGTCCGTGGCGACGTGCAGGGCAAAACCGGCAAGTGGCGCCGTTTCGCTCAGCGGCCGCCCCTGCACGGAGGCGCCGTTGAGCGCGTGCAGCACCAGCCCGCGCGGATGGGCGTAGAGCGTGAAATCCACCGCCGCGGGCGCATCGGTAATGATCGGCGGGGGGCCGACCGCATCGTCCAGCAGGTGGCCGAGGAGGATTGCATATTCGGGGATGCCGTACCGGTGGTAGAGCGCTCCGATCCGCCAGGGTAGCCATCGCGCCTCGCCGCGGCCATGCCGCCGTGTGAGCAGCCCTGGCGTCGTTCCCGCTCCTTCGACCACGGTGAATTCCGGCGCATTGTTCTCGAAGGGTCCAATCAGGCGCAAGTCGGCCTTAACCGCTCCGGCGAGTTCGGGCGTCCAGAATTCGCCCGCCACCCCGATATGGGGTATGCCGCCGAGAGCGGCCCTGAGGTTGGCGTCGGCGATGCTGAGATAAGCTCCGGAGGCGTCGCGGGCCAAACCCGGCAGAGCCGGCAGCGCCGCCATGGGCGCCGTGTCTCGGCGCACTCCCGCCGCGTCGGCGGCGCCCATGGCGCCGGTCGCAAGGAGGCGTCCGCCGTCAGCGACATAGGCGTTGAGCACCGCAGCATCCACATCGCCGAGGCAGGAAACGTCCGGCAACAGGATCAGTGTGTAACGCCTCAGCGCTTCGACATCGAGCGCGCCCGCCATGACTATGTCGCACGGATAGCGTCGCGCCGAGATCGCCTCGTAAAGGCCTCGGAACTCAGCGACGTGCCCAGGCTGAACAGGATTGCCTGCCAGCCTGCCGCCATCATTGCCCCATTGGACGCTGGCGTCCGAGCGCAGGATCGCCACTTTCGCGAGTGAGCGGAGGCCGCGATACCATTCATCGTTCCGGACCTGAAACCTGCGGAAGGCTTCGAGCGGCCGAAGAAAGCGCGGATCGTCCTGCGCCAGAAGGCCGTTTATCGCCGGCGCCGTGCTGCCGCCATGCGCGGCGGCCAACGCCATGTGGTGGATGAGGCGTCCGGCGGGGAGCGCCGTCTGCCGGCTCGCGAAGAATTCCGAGCTGCTCTGGATCAGCACCGGCGCCACTTCCGGCTTCAATGCCTTCGCCCGCAACGCCTCTTCGGCAGCGAAGTGGTTCCACATCGGCTGCGGATCGATGGGATTAGGCATCAATGGATTGGAGACCTGTCCGCCGATCATGTCCGAGGCCATCGCCATCCCGATCGAGTCCCACCCGTCGCGCACATGGTGGTAAGGCACCAGCGCCGCCTCGGGGTTGCGCGCATGGATGAAATCGCGGAGCCGCTCCGTGTATTTGGCCAGCGTCTGCTGCCGCCACCGCTCGTAGACCGGGGATCGAACGCCCGGTGCGGGCACGCCCGTGCCCGTTGTCGCTCGCACGAGCTCCTGGCAGCGCGGACAATAGCAACGCGGCACGTAATAATAGTTGTAGAAAAAGCCGTCGGCCGGATAGTCGGACAGCAATTCCTCAAGGATGGAGAAATTCTCCTGCTGCCAAAACGGCCCGGTGGCGCAGATCTGCGGCATAGCCCAGACGCTGCCGACCGAGCCGTCCGGCTTGCGTACGAACCAGTCGGGGTGCCTGGCCTCCGTCCCCTGGCGCCCCTTGCTGATGTCCATTCGTATGAGCACGCGAATGCCGGCAGCCCGGGCGGCGATGAGGAACTCGCCCAGAAAATCTGCCTGCAGATGTGGATTGACGGTCTGCGAGGCGAGTTTCGTCGGGTACCAGGCCGAGAATCCGCCGCCCATGACGATATAGGCGTTGGCGCCCATCCGCTCGATTTCCTCGACCAGCCGCGCCGGATCGAGCCCGATGGCATCGGTCTCGCGCAGCAGGTGCTGGAAGAACCGCAGCGGTTCTTTCGTCCATCGCGGCCGGCTCAATGGACGCATCCTTCATGCTCGGTCGCGAGCCGGCGGTACATGCGCCGGATCGGCACCTCCAGCGCCGCCGCCTGTCGATACGTCTCGGCATTGTCGTGCAATCGTCGCTCGGCCAGTTCGGCCGCTTCGGCCCAGATCGCCGCCTCATCAACTGTGGTGATCCGCCCATCGGCGTAGACTGTCCGCCCGTCGACGATGACCCGCTCCACCGCCGCTCCATTCTCCGCCTGGATCAGCTGCCGCACCGGATCGATCAGCGGCACGAAAGCGGGGGACGCCAGCCGGAACAAGGTGATATCGGCGCGAAACCCCGGTGCAAGCCTCCCGGTGACCGTCCCCAGCCCGGTGACGTCGGCGCTGCCGCCTGTGATCAGCTCGAGTGCGGTGCCGGGGCTGATCCAGTCTGCGTCCTCGCCCTCGAGATTGTGCAGCAGGGTCGCCCATTTTGCGGTTTCGAGCAGGTTGTTGCTGTCGTTGCAGCAGGCGCTGTCGGTGCCGAGGCCGATCCGGACGCCGGCGGATAGATAGCGCGGCAACGGACATACTCCGCTGCCCAGCCGCGCATTGGACACCGGATTGTGCACCACGCCGGCGCCGGCCCGGGCAAGCCTCTCGATGTCGCCGGGCTCGATCCAGATTGCATGCGCGAACGTCGTTCTCGGCCCGACGACGCCAAGCTCGATCAGATGCGCGATCGTCCCCTTGCCGTATCGCTCGAACCCGAGCGCTCGCTGCGCCCGCGTTTCGAGCAGGTGCATGTGAAGCGTCAGCGCTCGCCGGGCACTCAGATCGGCCGCCAACTCCAGTAATTCATCCGTGCAGCGCTGCGGTGCCGACGGGCCGATGCCGGTGGTGATGCGGCCGTCACGCCCGTCCCACGCCGCGGCGAAACCTTTGGCGATGGCAATCTGCTCGGCTGCAGGCAAGGGGGCCCGGCGACCATAGGCGGCGATGTCAATGTCGCCAAGGTCCTCGGCGGTAAGCGGCATCGTATCGGCGATCGCCCGATCGGCGACGATCGGCGCCACGACGGCACGCATGCCAATATCCCGATAGGCGCTAGCTACGGCGTCGAGCCTCGCGCCTTCGATATCAGGCGAAATACGCACGTGGTCCAGCACGCCGGTCGTGCCGCAGCGCAGCATCTCGATGGCGCCCAGCATGGCGGCGATGTAGGCCTCGCGCTCTGTCCTGTCGTTGCGTCCGGCCGCCGAATGAAGTGACCACAGCTCCAGCGGCAGGTTGGGCGCCGACCCGCGGATCAGGTTGTCGGGCGAATGGCTGTGCGCGTTGACGAACCCCGGAACCGCGAGCAGCCCATTGGCCTGGATGACCTCCACGCCCGATGTCGGGGGCAGCATAGCCGGGTCGTGGATGGCGACTATCGTTCCATCGACGATCTCAACTGATCTCGGTCGCGCCGACCACGCGTCGCCCTCCTGCAACAGGCACAATGCGTTCTCGAGCCATAAGGAGGTCATTTCCACATTTTCAGGCGCACTGCTCCCACAGCCCCTCACGGTGCCGACTGTCGCCGGCTCGGCCGCCCGCGAGAAGCCGCCCACGCGGAAATACTGATTTTCCGCTCATGGGCTGGACAGCAGCCTGTTCCTTGATCTTTGCGATCGATTGCCTAAAATCTAGCCCGACCCATCCGCGGAGCGAGGCATTAACATCAACCAGGTCAGCAAATTCAGCGACATGGCCGCCTTCGCCAAGGTAGCCGAACTGGGCAGCTTTACCGAAGCGGCGCGGCACCTCGCAGTATCGACCTCCTCCGTGACCAAGAGCGTAACGCGGCTCGAGACGGATCTCGGTATCCAGCTGCTGCATCGCACGACGCGCAGCGTGCAACTGACGGAATACGGGACAGCTTATCTCGAACGATGTTGCCGCCTCTTATTGGAGCTCGATGATGCCGAGGCCTCCCTTCGGGAGGCACATCAATCGCCTTCAGGCCTGGTCCGGCTGTCACTGCCGCCGGCCTTCGCTCGCCGCACACTGGTACCTGCGCTTGGCCAGTTCTATGGCCGCTACCCGCACATCAAGCTGGAAATGAACCTCAAGGTGCAAACGGCCAATCCCATCGACGGCCGATATGATCTTGCAGTCCATTCCGGTCGGCTCAACGATTCCGGCCTCGTGACACGACTGCTGGTGCGAGGTCCCCAGAAGACCGTCGCCTCCCCCGCCTACCTTGAGCGCTACGGCACGCCATCTAGTCCTGCCGACTTGGCTCGGCATAGCTGCATCATCGGAGGCTTCGGCCCGGTCTGGCATTTCGGTCCTTCGGAAAATGCCCAGGGGATTCGCGTCGCTGGGCCTTTGTCGACGGACAGCGGCGACGTGCTGCACGAGGCGGCGCTAGCCGGTATCGGCATTTCGCAGGCGACCTGGTGGCTTTTCAAGGATGACATAGCCTCAGGCACCCTCGTGCCGATTCTCACAGACTATGAAATCGAGGCCGACCCAATCTCGATTGTTCTCCCGACGACGCGGCGTGTGCCGGCGAAGGTGCGGGCAGTTGTGGATTTCCTGCTCGAGCTAGTTCGCACCAGACAAGTCCAGCAACACTGAAAAAGCAAGGCGCCCAGGCGGACCTTGAGGCCGACGATAATGTCGCGATTGCGGTTCCCGACCTCGTATGCCGCCTTGGCGCTGAGCAACCGGCAGTCGCTGGCTTCCTCGACCATCATATTGATGCCGTAGCAGAACAAGCCGGGCTGCGAGATGTTGAGGAAGGCGAGCACGCGCGGTTGCGCTTGCTCGACGATGAAGCGACCGAAGCCGTTGAAATTAGCCGCGCCGCTCGATCCTGCGTCGACCAGGGTGGCAACCGCGCCGGCGCGCGAAACGGTATTGGCATCGACGCTGAGGTAGGTCGCGCCCCAGTCGACATGGGTGTGGATGTCGATCAGGGCCGGGCGCAATGATCGCCCCTCTCACGTCGAGCGTTTCGCGGGATTCGAGCGAAACGGCCGCTTGTTCGATGGCGGAGACAACGCCATCCTTGAACGCGACGGAGCCGGTATGATCCCGCCCGCTGGCCGGATCGAGAATGCGGCCATTGCTCAGAACGAGGTCATGCATCGCGCGACCCCCTTCAGGCCTGCTCGTTGCCGAAGACCTCCGCCATCCGGGCCGTGGCCTTCAGGCCGGAACCGGTGAGAAGGATGACGGTCTTTTCGTCAGCCTTGATCGTGCCGTCGGCAATCAGTTTCCGCGCTGCCGCGAACGCAGTGGCGCTCGTCGGCTCCGCATAGAGGCCACGGGCTGCGAGGTCGCGGACGGCCGCGATGATTTCGGCTTCGGACGCAGCGACGGTCGCGCCGCCGGAGCGCCGGAGCGCCTCGAGGATCTGACGAATGCGGATCGGCTGCTTGATCGCGGTCCCCTCGGCGATCGTCGGCTTGATCTCGACTGGAACCAGGCCATCGGCGTTTGCCCGGAAGCTGGCGTCGATCGGCGCGCAGTTCGCGGGCTGCGCGCTGAACAGCCGCGGCAGCCGGTCGATCTGGCCAGCCGACAGCAGTTCGGAAAAGCCTATGTCGCAGCCGAGAACATTGCTCCCGGCGCCGGTGGGAATGATGATGTTGTCGGGCGCGCGGAATGCAAGGTCTTCCCAAAGCTCGTATGCCAGAAGCTTGGTGCCCTGCAGGAAGAAGGGCTGCCAATTGTGGCTCGCATAGAAGATCTCGCTGGACTGGCGGATCGCCTCTTCCTCGGAACGCTCACGGGCGCCCGGAACCAGCTGAACATCGGCGCCAAAGGCGCGCATCTGCGAGACTTTGGCGGCCTGGGTCGAATCGGGACAAAGAATGCGCACCTTGAGGCCGGCCGCGGCGCCGAAAGCCGCAATGGCGGCGCCGCCATTGCCCGAACTGTCCTCGAGGATCGACGTAATCCCCGCCTGCTTCAGGTAGGAGATCATGACGGAGGCGCCGCGATCCTTGAACGAGCTGGTCGGCGCGAACCATTCCAGCTTGAGATGGAGCGGAAACCCGTCAACGTCCTGCTGCACCAATGGGGTGAGGCCTTCGCCGAGACTGACCGGCTCCAGGGGATAGGGAAGCGCCGCCTTGTAACGCCAGATCGAGCGTTGCTTGGTGTCGATATCGGACTGGCCGATCCCCCTCAGCCGCGTGATCATCAGGGGGCGGCCGTGGTCGGAGCGCCAGCGCGGCGTGGTCAGCGGGTAGGTATCGCCGCTTTCCGGATCGACATAGAAGGTTTCGGGTTCAGCTGGCATTGAGATTCCTTCTCCAGGTGGCCACGGACTCTTCTGACTCTTCGTCGGCCGTCCAGGGGCAAATTCCCGTCATTCCACCGTCCGCTGGGGTGCTTCGCACCCGCGACAGTGGCGCATTTCAATCACTTACGCTAAGTGTCAAAAATGGACACAGACCGTTAGGTAGGTTCTGACATAATATCAACGACACTTACAGAGCGGGAATTGCTTTTGCGGGAGGCCTCGAAAATCGTCGATGGCCTCGGGCAGATGCTCTCGCCGATGTGCGAGGTCGTGCTGCATGATCTGTCCCGGCCCAACGACGCTATCATCAAGATCGAAATAATCTTTCCGGACGGTCGGCCGGCGAACCTGCTACCGAACTCGGCCTTGCCCGGATTGCCGACCCGACGTTTCCCGATATTCTGGCAATTACGAGAACCAGTTTTCCGATGGTCGCCCGGCTAAAAGCACCTCGATTGGGTTGAAGGACTCGGACGGAAATTTTGTGGCGGCAATCTGCCTCAACATGGACGTTGAAGGCCGGGAAATCAAAACCAACACTCCTCAACCGCCGGGAAGCGATCTACGTTCGTGTCGCGGCTGTAGTCGCCCTCGGCGCTGGCGTTGAGGCGGAGAGCGGCGTCCTCCAGGGTCCGGCGCAGTTCCTCTAGCAGTCGATCCCGGCTGTTGCTGTCGAAGACCACCGCGTGCCGCGCCGCGACCTGATCAAGGATGGAGAGCCAAACCCCACCGCCATCGTTTCGGGCCGCTGCCGGATCGGATGAGAAGAGAAGGTCGAAGTTGTGCTCCAACATGCCG
>DATJHO010000007.1:0-32403 GCA_035493835.1 Devosiaceae bacterium | reverse complement strand
CAACATTCCGCTTGGCGACAGCAACCGCATCACCTTCCTGCGTCATGGCGACATGCTGCTGGAACTGTTCGCTGCCGAGGGGGACCGTCCGGATGGCGAGACCGATGGGCCGCACGCCGCCGGGGTCCGGCACATTGCCTTCCAGGTTGAGGACGTGAGTGCCGCGCTCGAAGGGTTGGGCGGTGCGGTACCTGTTACACTCGGGCCGCTCGATTTCGCTGACTTCATCCCCGGCTGGCGGACCGTCTGGCTGCGCGACCCCGATGGGAACATCGTGGAAATCAGCCATGGTTTTAGGGACGAAGAGCACCCCGCCGCCTGACGGCGAAACGGGCCGTGGCGCACTGATCGGGAGCCGTTGGAAAGGGGAGTTGTTGCACGGCTGCGGCCTGCCTTCTTTTTCCCCCATCGTCTGCGCTGCGAACAGAATCGCTCGGGCGGAACGACTTCCGCGCAGAGGGCCATGGGAGTTGCGCACGAAGCGCAGGAGGGTGGCGCGTTAGAGCGTATCCATTTCGAATAATGCAGAGCACTGATTGAAACAGAGATTCCTGCCTCCGCGGGAATGACGCCGGGGACATGGCACAGATCTGCCATTAGACCCGGTCATTCCCGCGGAGGCGGGAAGCTCCGTTGTTTCAGCTTAGTAGCATCGCTGCTCTAGACTAGTCTGGCGCCGGGGAGGGGCCACCCCTCACCCGCCGGCAGGCACGCTCTCCCCAAGGGAACAGGGGAGGCGTTGTACGGCCGCGCCTAGGTCTTCCCTCTTCCCTTGTGGGAGAAGGTGCCCGAAGGACGGATGAGGCGGCGGCCCCGCACCTACGCGTTTCTGGCCCACCTTTTCACCGCGTTACACGCAAATTTTGCGGACGCGGCTGTCCCATCCTGGCCGTGAATGGAGAAGACGTCGCTCGTTGCTCACCGGGCCAGCCGTTCCCGCCCGTAAAGCAGCAGCATGGCGATGATCACGATGCCATAGATGATCTGCCGGCCGAACTCGGCGATCTGCATGACGGACAGGATGGATTGCAGCAGGGTGATGAGGATCACGCCCGCGATCGTGCCAAGGTAGTTGCCGCGGCCGCCAAGGATCGAGGTGCCGCCGAGCACAACGGCGGCGATGGCGGGCAGGAGATAGGCGTCGCCCATCGACTGGGCGGCCTTGCTGGCATAGCCGGCCAGCAACTCCCCAGCGAAAGCAGAGAGGGCGCCCGAAAGCGCGAAGGCCAGCAGCACGATCCGCTGCGTGGCGACGCCGGACAGGTAGGCCGCGCGCTCACGGTTGCCGATGGCGTAGACCGCGCGGCCGAACACGGTGCGCGACAGCAGGAACACCACCAGGATGCCGACGATCGCCCAGACGATCAACGCGTGAGGGATGCCGGCGATGGTGGTGCCGGTGGCAAGGAACCGCATTGCCCCCGAGGCGGTGTCGCGCGGCGAAAAGCCCCCCGTATAGACCACCATCAGGCCCTGGGCGACGGCGTTGATCGCTAGCGTCACGATCATCGAAGGGATGCGCAAATAGGCGACGCCAAAGCCATTCATCAGCCCCAGCGCCACGCCGCAGAGAATGCCGAAGGGAATTGCGAGGATTTGCCCGGCAGTGCCGTAGGATGCGGCAGCGCAAGCCATCATGGCGCCGGTGGTCACCACCCAAGGCACCGAAAGGTCGATCTGCCCGAGAAGGATCACCACCATCATGCCGGTCGCGATGATGCCGAGGAATGACGCGACCTTGAGCTGCTGCAGCAGGTATTCCGGCGACAGGAAGTTGGACGAATAGAGGCTGCCGACGAGCAGCAACAGCACGATGCAGCCGAAAGCGGTGGCGACGGCGGGGTCGAACCGGCGCAGTATTTGCTGGAAGCGGGCTCGAACGGGCTGCAGGTTTTCGGTTGCCATCGGCGCCTCAGTTGAACAGATCGAGCCGGTTGCGCACCTGGAACAGGCGCGCCGCCCCGAGGCTCACAGCCAGCACCAGCACCACGCCCTGGAACAGCGGCTGCCATAACGGATCGAGATCGAAGACAAAGAGCAGGTCGCCGATGGTGCGGAACGCCAGGGCGCCGAAGATCGCGCCGATGGCGCTGCCGCTGCCGCCGAACAGCGACACGCCGCCGAGCACGACCGCAGCGATCGAAAACAAGGTGTAGGTGTTGCCGTTGGCGAGCGAGGCCTCACCGGAATAAGTGAAGAAGGTCAAGAACAGCCCGCCGATCGATGCAAACGCCCCGGAAAGGATGTAGGCGACGAGCCTTGCCCGCCGGATCGGCACGCCGGACATGTAGGCTGCAACCTCCGAGGAGCCGACGGCATAAGCTGCGCGACCGACAACCGAGCGTCGCCAGGGAATCCAGACCACGAGCACCAGCACGGCAAGCGCCACCAGGCTTGCCGGATAAAGGCCGAGGAGCTTGCCGGTGAAGGCATCGGCGAGATCGGAATTGAATTCCGGCGTGCTGCCCGGATTCGGTCGGAGCCAAAGGGCGAGGCCGAAATAGGTCGCGCCAGTGGCGATGGTGACAACGATCGGCTGCAGCCGGCCAAACACCACGATGAGCCCATTGACGAGGCCGCAGGCCAACCCCGTGAGGATCACCAAGGCGACGCCCGTTGCCGACTGCCAGGGCGAGCCGACCACGACATAGGAGGCGACGCAACTGGCGAGGATGAAGATCATGCCCACCGACAGGTCGATGCCGGCCGTTACCACGACAAAGGTCTGGGCCATGGCGACGAGCGCCAGCAGCACGCCCTTGTTGGCGGCCGTCTGCACGACGTTGGGGGTGAAGCCTGCCGGATGGTTGCTGACGTAGATCGTGAACATCACGAGGAAGATCGCAAGCGCGGTCAGCGTGCCGCGCTGCTGGGCCAGGCGGTAGCGCCAATCGGTCATTGGGCAATCGCGGGCTCGGCGCTCGGCTCCCTGGTTTCGGTTTCGATGTTCAGGGCGCTGCCGATCAGCGCGCGCTCGGTGATCTCGGGGCCGAAAAGCGTGCGCCGCACCGCTCCGTCATAGAGCACCAGCACCTTGTCGCAGAGGCCGATCAACTCGTCGTAGTCGGTGGAATAGAGCACCACGGCGGCGCCGTTGTCGGCGAGCCGCCGCAGCAGGGCATAGATCTCTTCCTTGGTGCCGACATCGATGCCGCGCGTGGGATCGTTCAGGAGGATGATCCGCGGCTGGCGCATCAGCCACTTGGCGATCACCAGCTTCTGCTGGTTGCCGCCGGAAAGCGAACCGGCGGGCACATCCGGGCCATTGGTCTTTATCGCCAGCAGGCGGATCATTCCGGCGGCGGCGCGGGACTCGGCCTGCCGGTCGATGATGCCGGCATGCGACAGGCTGCCGAGCGCCGCAAAGGAGAGGTTGTCGAGCACCGACATAGGCAGCATCAGGCCCTCGGTCTTGCGATCCTCGGGGATCAACGCCATGCCGATGCGCCGGGATTTTGCCTTGCGCGGGCTGTTGATCCGCGCCTGGGCGCCATCGATCCGCACCTGGCCGGAGACGCCGCGTAACACGCCGAACAGCGCAAGCAACAATTCCCGCTGCCCCTGGCCGTCGAGGCCGCCGAAGCCGACGATTTCCCCGGCTCGCGCGGCAAACGAAATGTCGCGGAGCCGGTTGGTCCAGGAGAGATTTCTGACCTCGAGCACCGGCGGCTTCGTCTCTGTTGGCGCGGGCGGCTTGGGAGGAAAATGATGGCTGTACTCGCGCCCGATCATCAATTCGACGACCTCGGCATTGGTCTTGCTGCCGGCTTCGTAGGTCGCAACGTTTCGCCCGTTGCGAAAGATCGTGCACTCATCGGCGATCTCGGCAATCTCATGCATGCGATGCGAGATGAACAGCAGCGCCAGCCCCTCGGTCCGCAGCCGCTTGAGCACGGCGAACACCTTTGCCACGTCCGCGGCTGTAAGCGCCGAGGTCGCCTCGTCTAGGATGAGCATGCGCGGCTTACGGGCGAGCGCCTTGGCGATCTCGATGATCTGCCGGCGCGAAAGCGGCAGATCCTTGACCAAGGCCATCGGGTGGATATCTGCGCCCCCGGCCCGGGCCAGTGCCTCCTCGGCGATGCGCCGCTGGGCCCGCCGGTCGATCATGCCGAAGCGCCGGGGCGGATCGGAGATGACGATGTTGTCGGCAACCGACAGCTCGGGGATCAGTGACAGTTCCTGGAAAATGCAGACGATCCCGGCTGCATTGGCCGCCGCCGGGTCGGCAAAGCTCACCTCCCGGCCGTCGAGCACCATGCGCCCGGCATCGGCCGCAACAACACCGGACATGATCTTGATCAGCGTGGACTTGCCGGCCCCGTTCTCGCCGAGAATGGCGTGCACCCGGCCCGCCCGAACGGTCAGGTCGGCGTTCTCCAACGCCCGAACGCCCCCATAACGCTTCGAAATCCCCTCCATGCGGAAGAGAGGAACACTATCGACCATGCCAAACCCCGGTTGCGCGACGCTGCTGCGGAGGCGAGGGGCCCCCGCAGCCGTGAGACCCTGGACTACTGGTTTTCCTTGGTCTGGCTCATGATCTCCCGGGCGTCGAAATTGATGCCGCAGGTGGGGAAGGAATTGCCGACGAAGAAATTGTCCGACTGGTCGGGATAATAGTCGCGGCCGGCCTTTATGTCGGGCGAAGAGGCAATCGCGAGCGGCAGCAGGATCGACTGCGGCACGACCTTGCCCTCAAGTGCGTCGAGCGCAGTCTTGACGGCCACCGCCACCTGTGCCGGGCCGCTGCCCGCTGAGGTGCACTGCAGGCCCTGGCCACCATACTGGGCGCAGAATTTGCGGAACCCGTTCTCGGTCTCGCCGCCGAAAGGCACGAATTTGTGCTTGGCATCGATCATGGCCTGCACCACGCCGGTATCGCCGCCCTGGGCGGTGATCCCATCGAACGGCCCTTGCACCGCAATGGCATCGGCCGTCGCCTTCTGGGCGACGGCGTCATCCCACTTGCCGACCGCCTCCACGACGTTCCACTTCTTGCCGGAGGCGTTCAGCGTCTCGTGAATGCCGTCGTGACGGTCGGTATCGACCGATGTGCCGGCAACGCCGCGAATCTCGAGGATCTTGCCGCCATCGGGCACCTTGTCGATCAGCCACTTGGCCCAGAGCACGCCGAGGCCCTTCTGGTCGACATTGACGTTGATCGCGTCCTTGGTGTTGAGCACATTGTCGAAGGCGACAAGGATCACGCCCGCATTCTTTGCGCGCTTGATGACCGGGGCGAAGGCCTCGGGATTCTGCGCGTCGATGACGACGGCATCGTAGCCGGAGTCGATGAAGTTGTTGACGGCGGAGATTTGCGCCGCGACGTCCTCACCGGTCGAGACGACCTTGAACTCCTTGAGCTGGGCGGCGACGTCCGGCTGCGCTGCATAGGCCTTGGCCGTCTGCACCATCTGGATGCGCCAGGTGTTGGCGATGTAGCCATTGGCCAAGGCTACACGAAACGGGCCCTTCTTGGCCTGGAACTGGAAGTACTTTGTGTCGGCTGTGGCCGGCACATAGCATTTGGGATCCGATGCCGGTCCAGCCACCACTTCCGGCCCCTCCGCCCGGGCGGTGGCACCCCAAGCGCAAGACATCAGCAGTATCGCGCCAAAGCCGGTGGCGCAGTGCATAAGAAATCGCGAATTCACTGAACATCCTCCCCTGTAAAACCGTTCGTGACGGCTGTTCCAAGCTGCGCCGGCACCGGCCGCTGGTTTTTCTTGTTGGCCAGAATTTGTGTCGGGCTATACTTGCCGATAAATACTATTTTCGAACGGATGGACTGTCAACGAAGGGGAAGATTTACGTCGTCGTGCCAAAGTTCGAAAAAGCGCCGCTGCCACACTGCTTCTGGAGCGACGATGCTCACCTCGACCCCCAGAGAATCCTGGAGGCCGACCAGCGAAACACTATGACAAAGTGCCCGCAACTCTGCGGGGTAGTCCCAAACTCAGGCGTGATGCTCGGCTACCGCCTGAGTGACTTCGGCCACGAGATCGCGGTTGGCGCCGGACGCTATGTCGCCGAGGGACAGAATGCCCACCATTCGCTTGTTCTCGTCGATGACCGGCAGGCGACGCACCTTGTGGGTTTCCATGAGCCGGATCGCGTCATCGACCTCCTCGTCGGCTCGGCACCAGAGCATCGGCCCGGTCATGACATCGCGGGCGGTAAGCGTTGCGACATCCTCCCCGTCGGCGAGACCCTTGATCGCGATATCGCGGTCGGTGACCATGCCGATCAGCCGATCATTCTCGCCGACCGGAATTGAGCCAACATCCTCGTCGCGCATGCGCTGCGCTATTTCGGAGATTGTCGAATCCGGCCCAACCCACACCACCCCGGGATGCATCACGTCCTTGATTTTCATTCGGACCTCCTCGCCGCGTGTTGTCGAATTGGATCAAACGAAGCCCCCTGCCTTTCGTTCCGGATTGGGGTGGCGTTCAGAAGGATCAGTCCGGGAATGGCGGCGAAGCAGCCGAACATTGTGCCTGCCTCGCGGCCCGGGTCGCTCTGCGCCTGCGGAGAGGCTGATTGCGAGCGGCAAAAAGAAGCTGAGCCACGAGCAGGACAGGGGCCCGCTTGTGGCTCTCAGTTTCATCGGGTGGCTGGGCGAATTGAGCCGGCAGCAGCCTCTGCCTCAGGTCCGTTCAGGCCGCTCCGATCCGCACCTCGTTTGTCGACAGCGCGCCCTCGGAGATCAGCAAGCCGATCCCGCCATTCTTGAAGGCCTGCTCGGAATCGTCCCGTGCCGAAAGCGTCGTCCCAGCAACTTCCGCCCGGATTTCGTTGCCCTTCACCGCCACCCGGATCGGCAGCTTGGTTTCGAAGGTCAGGTCGAAGGGTGTCGTTGCCAAGACCTTCGTGTCGTCGTCGCGCACTCGGACGATTTCGAGAGACCCGGCCCGGGTCACGCGCACCCCGTAGTATCGCCGCAGGCCCTGCGTGCGCACCGCGAGGCCACCGTAATTGCCGAGATGCACGACGATCTCGGCCTCGACGGCGTAGTCGGTCCATTGCCGGGTGCCGTGGATGATGAGACCTTCGCCGCAATCCTGCGAGATCCGGAAGCTCGGGGGAAAGCGCTTGGAGTAGAAGCTGACGCCGTTGACCCACGCCATGCGCCAGAAATCCCCGTCACCGGCCGGGCGGTGCAGTTTCAACTCCGGCGCGCCGTCCCAGCGCAGGAAATCGAGGATGACCCGGCCGTCCGCGCGGCGGCCCTCCGCGCTCATCGCGAGGCCGATCTCGCCGATCGGCTGGCCGTCGAGATCGGGCAGCTTCCATTCGAGCAGCCTTTCTTCGCCGGGCGCGAGGATGACCGCCTCGCCGTCCATCTCCCGCAACTCGTCATTGCCGTCATAGACCCTAAGGCGCAGGCGCACTGCAACGCTGCCCTGATTGTCGCGATCCGCCGTAACCCGCGCTTTCACCACTTGGCCCGGATAGACCAGCGGCGTCGCCATCAGTTCGTAAGTCCGCATGTTGCGTACCTCCGGAGGGGCGAAGGTTGGCGTGGTTGCGGCAGCAATTTGGCCCGGGCCCAGCGCCTCGTACCCGACGGCGAGGGCGCGCGAGCCCTCGAAGGCGACATTCTCGGTTCGCGTGCTGCCGTTGAGCCCCAGGCCGGTTTGCGGCCTGAAACCCTGCACGCTGCCGGGAAGCGAGAAATGGAAATGTGCGCCGTTCTTGGGCACATCCAGGCCGCCGCGCCCGGAAAGTTTCAGGCCCAGGTCAGCGAGGTAGTAGGAGGTGCGTACCGCGTCATTGATCGAATTGCCGCCATCGGCCGAGGAGATCAGCAGCCGGTCGGCGATGGGTCCGCGCCAGTCGGGACCGGCCTCCAGCCCGTCGAGGCCGAGCATGATGGCGAGGAGGCACCCGACATTGCCGGCGTTGCAATCGGTGTCCCAGCCGGAGGTGTTGACGATCATCTGCGCCCGCTGGAAGTCGTCGGGCGCATAGAGCACCGCCATCACCATCAGCGCATGGTTGGGCACTACATGGCAATTGCCGGGAT
Source organism: Devosiaceae bacterium (assembly GCA_035493835.1). Lineage (GTDB taxonomy): Bacteria > Pseudomonadota > Alphaproteobacteria > Rhizobiales > Devosiaceae > DASZTU01. The sequence goes on along the minus strand of DATJHO010000007.1, from coordinate 24,371 downwards.
ATTTGTCGTAGCCGTATTTGTCCTCGATCTTCTGCCTGGTGTCGCGCCAATCGGGGTGCTGCTTCACCCAGGCCCGGATGTCGGCGATGAGCTTGGCGATGAGGCTGTCGCGGGGAATCGTCTCGAGCCCGGTATCGATGAGGTGGTCGATGTCGCTCGAAACGAACGCCTCGGCTTCCATCGCCGCCCACAGCATTGCCGCATGAACGGATTCGCCGTCATGCGAGACCTTTCCCGCCTGCTCGGCGAGCTTTGCCGCCAGTTGCGGCTGGCCGGGCGCGACCATGCCCCAGCCGTCGATGAAGATCTGGGCGCCGATCTGCTCGGCAACGGCCGAGCCATTGGTCTCGATCGAGCCGGAGAGCGGGGCAGGGACACCCTTCTTGAGGTTGAGCCAGGCGGTGTGCTCGGTCGAATTGCCGTTGCCGCCCCACCACAGGATCGAGCGCTCCTCGACGATGTAATTGAGCCAGGCCTTGCCGATGTCTTCGGCGGTGAGGTCGGGCGAGACTCCGTAGTCTTCGAGGGCGCGAATGAAAGTAAAAGTACCGGCGACGTCGTCGTCGGTGACGACCAGCGGCTGGTTCAGGCGCTCGTGGACGTAGTATTCGATCGGCCCGAGCTCCTTCATGATCTTCTGGTAAGTCCAGCCTTCGAAGGGCCGGCCGAGATAGACGCCCACCAGCTTGCCGAGCACGCCGGCGTAGACCCGCTCAAGGTAATCATTCGGAATCTGCATTCTTATTCACTCCCTGATTATTGTTGGGCTCAGCCCTTGATGGATCCGCCGGCCATGCCTTCGATGAAGCGCTTCTGCATGGCGACGAAGAGGACGACGACCGGGATGACGATGATCAGGGCCGCCGCCATGATCTCCCCCCAGTCGGAACTGTATTGGCCGCTCAAGAGGAAAAAGCCGATCACCGCCGTGACCTTGTCGGCCTTCTGCAGGAAGGTGGTGGCGATCAGGAACTCGTTCCACGAGTTGAGCCCGATGATCAGCGCCACGGTCAGGATGCCGGGCGAGACGATGGGCAGGAAGATTTTCGTGAACACTTGCCAGTGGTTAGCGCCATCGACGAGGGCGGCTTCCTCAAGCTCCTTGGGGACGGCGACGAAATAGGTCCGGAGCAGCATCACGGCAAAGGGGCTGTAGAGGGCGGTGTAGATCAGCGCGACGCCGAAGACGTTGTTGATCAGCCCGAGCTTGGCATAGGCGAAGTAGAGCGGGAAAATATAGAGCTGGATCGGCGCCGTCGTCGTCGCCAGCAGGTAGAAAGTCCAAATCTGCCAAGACTTTATCTTCTGGCGCGCCAGCACGTAGGCGGTGAGCGAGCAGGTGCTGCAGACGAGGATGATGGTCGTGCCGGAGAGTAGCAGCGAGTTGACGAAGGTCGCCGAGAACTTGGCGTCCTTCCAGGCGTGGGCGAAGTTTTCCCAGCGGATAGGGTTGGGGAACGCCAGCGGGTTCTGGACGATCTGCGCCGCCGGCTTCAGCGAATTGAGCACCAGCAGCGCGATCGGAAACAGCGCAATGAAGGCGCCAATTGCTAACACAAAGTAAGCCAAAGTAAGCGTGAGGCGGCTTTCAACCAGTCTCATGCGTTGCTCTCCCGGGTCTGCAGGCGGACATAGAAGAAGGTGCCGACGAGGCCGAAGAGGCTGATCACCAGCGCGGCGGCGGCGGCTTGTCCGACGTTGAGGTCATAGAAGGCGCGGCGATAGGCGAGGGTGGAGAGCAACTCGCTCGAGAACGCCGGGCCGCCCTGGGTCAGGATGTAGACGAAGTCGAAGGACAAAAAGCTCCAGATCACCGTCATGATCATCAGCAGCGTGATGGTCGGGCGGATGGCGGGGAGCAGCACGTAGCGCATCATCTGCCAATAGCTGGCGCCCTCGATGCGGGCGGCCTCGATGTGCTCCTGCGGCACCTGCCGGAGCGCCGCAAAGAAGATGACGCAGAGGAACCCCCACCAGTGCCAGAGGTCGACGGTGGCGACGCCGAAAAGCGCGGTTGAGGGCGCTGCCAGGGGATTGGGAATGGGCACGCCGAAGCGGGCGAGGATCCCGAAGACGCCGGTCACGGGGCTGTAAATCATCCCCTGCCACACGCGGGCGGTGATCACGGTCGCGATCACCACCGGCAGGAAATAGACGACCTGGAAAAAGTTCCGGCCCCGACGGACGATCAGCAGCATCGAGGCGGCGAGCAGTCCCATGGCCATCGGCACGATCAGGAAGATGATCGTCCAGATGATGTTGTTGGTCAGCGCCGTCCAGAACACCGGATCGGCGAACAGACCCTCAAAATTGGCCAAGCCGGCAAAGCTCGGCGCCGAAATGCCGTCCCAGTTGCAGAACGCCAGGGCGATGGTCAGCAAGGCCGGCACCAGCACGATGGCGAAATTGATGATCAGCGTTGGTACGATATAGAGCCGGTGCATGGCTGTTTTTCCTCCCGAACGGCACCTGGGGCCACCCCTCACCCGCCTGCCGGCACCCTCTCTCGCAAGGGGAGAGGGGGGATGTGGCGCGGCTGTGCCCCCGGTCTTCCTTCTCCCCCGCGGGAGAAGGTGGTCCGAAGGGCCGGATGAGGGGGGTGGGTCGAACTCCAAGCCGGCTGGCTTACCCCCGAGGCGGAATGGCCGGGACTTTGCCTTGCGCCTTTTCCTGATTGAAGGTGTCGTCCCACTTCTTCAGGTAGTCTTTGGACGAGATCTTCTTCAGCCACACCTCTTCGAGGCCGCTGACCAGATACGTGTCGGTGGCCGGCGGCAGGAAAGTCCAGGTGGTGTAGCCATACTGGCCGTCGCCGACCGCCTTGGAGAGGCTCTTCATCGTCTCGGTGTAGAGCGGCTGCACGTTGTCCGACAGTTTTACTCCGGACAGGTCCTTGAGCGGCAGGTTCCATTCGCCCTGCCAGACGGAGTTCATGGCCGAATAGAATTGCGGGGTGAAGATGTAGTCGAGCACCGCCGCGGCGCCGTCCGGGTTTTCGGATTTCGCATTGACCGAGAAGGTCGAGCCGATGCCGAGGGGATAGACCGGCGCGCCGCTCGCGCTCGGGAAGCCGACAAAAGCGGCCTCGGCGTTGTTCGGTGGGAAGTAGGTCGGCACGTTGGAGAAGTTCCACGTGCCGGTCGGGGCCATGCCGGCCTGGCCGGTGGCCACCTGGGCGAAGGCCTGCTCCAGCGTCAGCGAAAAGTAGTTCGGCCCGAAATACCCCTTCTGCCACCAGTCGTTGAGCTTATCGATGGAAGCGACGATGGAGTCGTCGGTCCAGGGAATGGCGCCGGTCAGCGCCTTGTAGACGTTGTCCGGACCGGCCACCGAGTTCAGCGCGAGCGAGACATAGTGCTCGTTGGCCGGCCGCCAGTCGGCATTGCCGGCGCCGAAGGGCACAAGGCCCTTGCCCTTCATCTCCTCGGCGAGCGCCTCGAACTCGGCGAGCGTCGCCGGGGCCTTCCAGCCATTCTTGTCGAACAGGGTCTTGTTGTAGAACAGCCCGAGGGTCTCGTACGTCTTGGCGAGCGCGTAGAGCTTGCCGTTGTACTTGCCGAGCTCGAGGAAGAGCGGCAGCAGCCGGTCGTTCCAGCCGAACTTCTGCGCGTAATCATCGAGCGGCAGCAATTGCCCGGCTTGGGCCATCGAAGCGACATAGCTCGGCCCGGCGGTAAAGACGACATCCGGGCCGCTGCCCGACAGCATGGCGATCCGCAGTTGCTTGTCGAGGTCGGCGCCGCGAAAATCGATCGAGAGGCTGTCTTCAGGGTGCGCCTTGTTGAACGGGTCGATCAGCAGCTTCTGGATGTTGTCCTGGTTCTCCGGCGAGGCCGTCTCGTACCAGAAGGTGATCGGCTTGGCGTCGTCGGCATAGGCAAGGCGATTGAGCACGGGCAGGGCAGCAAGGCCGAGACCGGCTTTCAGCAATGTACGGCGTTCCATGTCTTCCTCCTCCAAGGATGTTCTTTGTTAGGTCGAGCCCCGCTCGATCAGGCCGAACGGCATTTCGACCGCCGTGCCGGCGCCCGCCCGCTCCCCGCGCAGCCTCTCCATCAGGATTTGCGCCGCCTTGACCCCCATGTCGCCCTGGAACTGGGCGACCGTGGTCAGGGAAGGGGAGACGAGCCGTGCGGCGGCGATATCGTCGAAGCCGACGACCGCGATGTCACCGGGGATGGCAATATTTCGATCGCGCAGCGCCTGCATCACGCCGATTGCCATCAGGTCATTGGCGGCGAAAATGGCGCTCGGGGCGTGCCCCTTGGCGAGGACCGCTTCAGCGGCGCGCATGCCGCCGATTTCGTTGAATTCCTCTTCGATAACAACGTTTGGGGTGCCGCCAGCCGCGCTCAGCGCCGCCCGATAGCCCTCCACGCGGACGCCCTGGGGCCCGCCGCGTCCGGCCACCATGGCGATGCGGCGATGCCCGCGCCCGATCAAATATTCGGTCAGCGCGTAGGCGGCGGCATAGCTATCGACAAAGATGTCATCGAGCGCGATCTCGCCGCCGCTTTTCTTGCTGGATTCGATCCTCACCACGGGCACGCCGGCATCGACCAGCGGCTTGAAATCCTTGGCGCGCAGGGTGAAGAAAACCCCGATTACCCCATCGACGCGGCCCTGCCGCGACCAGTCGAGGAAGTGCCGTTCCCGCTCCGGCAGCCCATCCGTGTTGATGGCGATGACGTCATAATTGAGCCCGTCGGTCACCGACTGGATGCCGCGCATCAGCGTTGGATAGAACGGGTTGGTAATGTCGGGCACGAGGCAGGCGATCATCATCGTCCGGTTGGTCCGGAGCGCCTGCGCGAAGCGATTGGGGGCATAGCCGAGCTCTCGGGCCGCATTGGTGATGCGCTCCCAGGTTTCAGCCGAGATCGAGGGCGCCGAGCCGCCGCTCAATACCATCGAGACCGCCGCCTGGGACACTCCAGCCAATCGCGCCACATCCCGCTGTGTTGCCCGTTTTTCCATTCAGAGGCCAACTTATACGTATCAATAATACGTATAAGTAACGCGGGTGCCGGCGCGCGGTCAAGTGCGTCGTTTTGAGAGTTTTGGCGGGGAGGGGATCCGTTGAGGTGAATGGAATGGCACCCGGGACCTCGTCCTTCGACGGGCTCAGGATGAGGTCCGGCGAGCGTGGCGGCATGGGCGCGGCCCGAAGGCCCGACCCACCGGAGCCGAGAGCGTGCCCGTTGTGCGGAGGGGAGCGGCAGCAGGGTGGGGGTGGCCACAAACGCCACGCTTCGGGTCGCCCTCTCCCCGAAGGGAGGGGTCAACTCGTAGGGAGCGTGAACTGGAAGATGGCCCCCTGGGGCTTGTTCGCCGTGGCGCGCATGGATCCGCCATGGGCTTCGATGATGGAGCGGCAGATGGACAGGCCCATACCCATGCCGTCGGGCTTGGTCGTGTAGAATGCGTCGAAGACGTGCTCGAGGCTCTTTTGGTTCAGCTCCGGGCCTGAATCCTGGACCGTAACCAAGATGCCGTTTGATGCATCGGTCTGGGAGCAAATCATCAGCTCTCGGGACTGTTCGCTCACTTCGCTCATGGCCTGGATCGCGTTGATGATCAGGTTGAGCAGCACCTGTTGCAGTTGGACGCGGTCTCCCTGGATGAGCGGCAAATCGTCCGCCAGTCGAGTGTGCAGCGACACGCGATTGCTCAGCACTTCGCCGCGCGTCAGGGCGATGGCGTCCAGGATGACTTCGTTGACGTGCAGCCGGTCTTGCCGCGGTGGCGCCTTCCTGACGAGGGCACGGATTTGGCCGATGACCTCGCCGGCTCGATCACTGTCGTTGATGATGAAGTCGAAGGACTCACGGGCGGCGTCCAATTGAGGGGGTTGGGCCGCGAGCGCGCGCAAGCCGATGCCGGCGTTGAGGACCACCGCTGCGAGCGGCTGGTTTACCTCATGGGCAATCGAGGACGTCAGCTCTCCCAATGTCGCAACGCGCGTCAGATGGGCGAGCTCGGCCTGCGCCTGATGCAGCTCCGTTTCCGCTTCTTCGGCTCTTTTGCGGTCCTCGAAATCGGTGGTGGCGCCGTACCAGCTGACGATGTTTCCGAACTCGTCCCGCCGCGGCACCGAGTGCCACAGGAACCAGCGATACTGTCCGTCGGCCCGCCGCACCCGCGCTTCCAGGGTAAAGGGCTCGCCAGCCGCCACGGCAGCGCGCCACTGCTGCAGGAGCGTCGCGCGGTCGTCGGGATGCCAGGCCGAGGTCCAACCCCAACCCTTCAGGTCCTCCAGGGGAAGGCCCGTATATTCGAGCAAACGCTTGTTGGCGAACTGGACGGAGCCGTCGGGCAGGGCACTCGATACCAGCGCGGGAATGGTATCGATGACGAGCTGAAGCTCCTGTTCGCTCTGCCGGGTTCTCTCCTCTGTCTCGGTTTGCCAGCGTTGCAATGCAATGGTCGCCTCATTGGCGGCGATGCCGAGGAGGAGCCGTTCCGTCGCGGTGGGGAAATCCGGCCTGCGCGAGCCTGCGATGATCACGGCGTCACCGGCAAAGCCGATCGGCGCCACGGCGATCCTGACCGTGCCCTCGCCCGCCGGATCGTCGACCTCAAGCGCCTCCCCGGATGTGGGCGCCGCCAAGATCTCCGGCAGCGCCGCGCGGACGGAGTCCAGCAATGCGGCAGCGCTCCGCCGGTCGGTCTGGGTGATTTCGATCAGGGCGCCATCACGCGTTGCGCGCAGCGAAATATAGACCAGTTCCGCATCGAGCATCGAAACCAGCGCCGCCCCGACATAGTCTGCGATTTGACGCGGATCGTAGCTCTTCAGGATCGCCGGCAGCGCGGAAAGGGCGAGAAGATCACGCATGCAGCGGCGCAGCTCTGCCGGATCGGAAAGTGCCTCCACTCGCGGCATGGCAACGGGTCTCGTCGGCATTACTCCCTGCACCGCTGGCCTTTAATGCGCCGGGACGCTTCGGTCGCGCACCTCGCGCAGGAACTCATCCGGCGGGATATAATAGGGATTTTCCCGCAGCGTTCCCCCGATGATCACCTGGGGGTGGGTGCGCAGGATGTCCATGGTCACGGCGCCGCCGAACTTGGTGACGTCATAGGTACAAACGGTGACCTGGTCGTAATGGGGCAGGATATTGTTCAGCCGCGCCTCGTACTCGACGATGTCGTGCACGCCTGGAAGCTCTTCGAGCGCCCACTCCATGTTCGCCCACAGCCGGGTCAACCCGGCGCCTTGCTGCCTGGAAGTTTTGAACGTCTCTTCCATCAGTTCCAGCATGGCCTGCTGGTCGAAGCGCCCGTTGCGCAAATAGACGTCTTCCCAGGGCAGCAGCTCGAGCAATCCGCCTTGCTCGGCGGTCGCTGTGTCGATGCCGCTCGCCTTGAGGCGCGCCAGCCGCTCTGCCCGATGCCCCTTGTCGACGAACTGGTAGTTCCTGTCGCCTGCATCCACGCCATCTTTCACGAAGGGCAGGACGATCTGGTATTCTTCTTCCTGGGTGTGGAAGAAGGCGCAGGCATGACACGGGCATTCGACCGTTGATCGTGCCAATTGGACGGTTTTTTTGCCTTCGGGCATCTTTCACTCCTTGCGGTTGACGCATCAGGAGGTGGCGCTGCCTCTCTTCCGGGAGCCATGGTGCAATGGCTCTCAACAACGCGACCCGCTTCCGGAAGCTTACGATTAAATACCTTCTGGCGGGCGATGACAACTTAAAGTGCGGCTGCCCTCGAGACCAAGTCGGCGGTCTGTTTAGCAGCCAGTATATCGCTGAATATGGCTGAGATTTTCTTCGGGAGTGGCAGAGAGTTAGTTGCCGTTATCAGGGCCAGTCCTCGAGGTCGGCCATCTCCTGCGCATCCTCGGCCAGGGCCTGGCGGATGTCGATCGGCAGGGCTTCCCAGATAGCCTTGGTCCGCTCGCCGATGTGATTGCGCCAGTCGTGAACGCGGCCGCGAGATTTATTCCAGGCCGGGTTGTTGACCTCTGCATACGCGACCTGGTCGCCGGAAGTATTCATCATTTGGTTCGCCTCCTCCAGTCGGGCCACGCAGGCAAGGTCCCCGCTGAATGGTCAACTGTTGTGTTGTTCGAGGCAATTCGTAACACTCCGATGTAATTGCGTTGGTTTTCCGGGCGCGTGTCCTTTTATTAAAATTTTATCGGTCGTGATCGGTGAGATTTGGAGGCCGGTCGGAAATTTTCCGCCCGGCCAAGGTTGCCGATTATTCCGGCCAGCGGTCGTCGGGGCGCCAGAAGCCGAGCTTTGGCGTGTTCCACTCTTCGGTGGGGAGGAACATCGTACCGGGCGTGCGCAGGTTTTCCTCGACCGCCTCGAGGTTGAGATCGATGCCGAGGCCCGGCTTTTCCGGAACCTTGACGTAGCCGCCGGCCAGATAGTCCTCGTCCCAACCGGTGACGAGGCCATGCCAGAACGGCAGGTCGAGGCCGTGATGCTCGCAGGCGATGAAGCTCGAGATGGCTGCGGCGCAATGGATATTGGCCATGAAGCCGATCGGGGAGCCGGCGCAATGGAGGGCGGTGGGGATCGACTCTTCCTCGCCATCATCGGCGATGCGCTTGGTTTCGAGCATGCCGCCCGAGCTCAGGAGGTCGGGGTGGAGGATGTCATAGGCCCGGGTCTTGATGGCCTCGCGAAAACCTTCGCGAAGGTAGAGGTTTTCGCCGGCGGCGATTGGGGTCAGCAGCGCATCGGCGACCTTCTTGTGGCCGGCGGTGTCGTAGAAGCGGACGGGATCCTCGATCCAGGCCAGGTCATACTGCTCGAGGGCGCGACCGAAGCGGATGACCTCGTCGGAGGACATGTAGCCCTCGCCGAAATGATCGACGCAGAGCTGGATGTCGGTGCCAACGGCCTTGCGGACGGCGCTCACGACTTCGGCTGCCGCCTCGATGCTGCGCTGGGTCAGCTTGACGCCGCGATTGGCCATCGGGGTCTTGAACCACTTGCCATCTTCGAACGGGATGTCGTAGCGGGCGTCATGGCCGATCAGCGCATTGTCGCGCGTTTCGAACAGGCTCGGGCGCAGGTCGAACTTGACGAAGGTCAGGCCCTTGGCGACGCGGCCCTGCACGGCCTTGACGAAATCGTCGACCGTCGGATTGTCCGGAGTCGGGGTGTCGCCGTAGATGCGGACCTTCTCGCGGTATTTGCCACCGAGGAACTGGTAGCACGGCACGCCATAGACCTTGCCGACCAGATCCCAGAGCGCGATCTCGATGCCGGAGACGCCGCCGCCTTCACGGCCCCAATTGCCGTAGCGTTTGATGGCGCGGAAGATCATGTCGACATTGGCGGGGTTCTGCCCGATCAGCATGCTCTTGAACTGCAGGGCATTGCTGGCGTGGCCGGCGTCGCGCACCTCGCCGAGGCCGTAGACGCCCTGGTTGGTATCGATCCTGATGATCGGATAGTCGTAGTTGGCGGCAACGACGGCCAGCCGCATGTCGGTGATGCGGAGATCGGAAGGCGAGGAAAAGGTGTTGACCGCGTTTTCGACGCGACCGATCTCGCGCTCCGCTTGCTTGGAAGAGTCCATTTTCTGGTCCTTATTGTAGAAGTAGTGGGTTCAGGCGCGCTTGGGGGCATATTGGGGCAGCATGAATTCGGCGAGATCGTCGAAAATGGCGGCAAGTTCCTTTTTCGCGAGGGTATCGAGGGGCTGGTAGCCGGTCTGACGCCAGGCGGCGGAGCCGATCACGCCGCGGGCGCGCAGGACTTCCTTGCAGAGCGGGATGCCGTACGAGCCTTCGAAATCGAGCAGCGGCAGCAGGGCCCGGAAGATCCGGCGCGCCAGGGCCTCGTCGCCGGCATCAAGGGCATTCCAGAGCGCCACGTGCACATCGGCTATCTCGCAGGCCGGCATCGTGCCGCAGACGCCATGCCGGAATTCCTCAAGGAATGTCCGGCCGGCGCGGCCGCCCATGACGCCTTGCAGCAGATCACCGGTGAGTTCGAGCAGCCGGCCAGCGGTCTGGGCCGCGTAGGCGGTTTCTTCCTTGATGAAACGGACGGTCGGCAGTTCGGTGGCGATGTCGGCCATGAGCTGGGGCGACATCGGCGTTGCACCCGGTCCGCTGGCGTTCTGGAGGATCACCGGCAGCTTGGTGGCACCGGCCAGCTCGCGATAGAAGGTGCGGATTTCTGCGACCGTTGCGGTGTGGAAGGTCGGCGGCATCGCCATCACCGCGTCGGCGCCGATCGCTTCGGCATGGCGGGCGAAATCGCAGGAGATCCGGTAGGAGCTGCTCGATACCCCGATCACCGATTTGGCCTTGCCGTGCGACGCCTTGACCACCAGTTCGGCGACGCGGCGGCGTTCGGTTTCGCTGAGATAGCCGACTTCGCTGGCGTTCGCCGTCGCCACCACGCCATGGACGCCCGCGGCGAAGCAGAAATCGAGGGTCGACAGCAACCCGGGCTCGTCAACATCGAGACTGTCGGTGAACGGGGTCACCGCAATAACGTAGATGCCTTTGAAAGTATTCTTGTCCAACATAGTGGATCCTCCCTAAATTCTTGTGCCTTCAGGTTCCGGCCAAGGCGCCCTTCGTCATGCCGCTGACGAGGAATGGCTCAAGGAACACGAAGACGATGATGGCGGGCACGATCGAGATGGTGCCGGCGGCCATGAGCAATTGCCAATCGACCATCTGTTCGCCGACGAAGGACTGCATGCCCACGGTCAGGACCTGTCGCGTGGGCTCGGTGATCAGCGTGCGGCCGAAGATGAACTCGGACCAGCTCGTCAGCATCAGGTAGACGGTCGAGGCGGCGAGGCCGGGCTTCACCAGCGGCAGGACGACCAGCCACAGGGCCTGGATCTGGCTCGCTCCGTCGATCGTCGCCGCCTGTTCCAGTTCGCGCGGAATGCGGTCGAAAAAGCCCTTCATCAGCCACGTCGCCAGCGGCACGCCGATGGTCATGTGGGCGAGCACGAGGCCGAGATAGCTGTCGATGAGCCCGGCAGTGGAATAGATGATGAAGAGCGGGATGAGGATCAGGCTGGAGGGGATCAGCTTGCTGATAAGGAGCGCTGCGCCAAGGGCTTGTTGCGGTTTACTGTTCCAGCGCGAGAGGCTGTAGCCGGCAAGGGTAGAGACCACGAGGCTCAGGATCGTCGATGCGCCGCCGACGATGAGGCTGCTGAGCATCCAGGAGAGGAACGGGCTTTTGGTGAAGACGGAAACGAACGCCGTAAAGGAGATCCGCGACAGGTCAGGGAGCAGCGAGGGAGCTCGTGACAGGATGGCGCTGGTCGGCATGATGGCCGTCATCACCATCCAGTAGAACGGGAAGAGGGTGATCACGACGAAAGCGATCATCACCAGAAGGCCGGCCAGATTGGCTAGTTTTGCTTTGGTCATTTTCAGAACTTCGACTTTCCGGCCATTCCTGCCATGATTGCGGTGCCCAAAAAGGCGATGGCGACCATCATCGTGCCGACCGCCGTTGCGGTGCCCATGCGGAAATACTGGAAGGCTTCGTTGTAGACGTAGAGCGCCAGGGTTTGCGTCGCGCCGGCCGGGCCGCCATTGGTGGTCGCAAAGATGATGTCGACATCGCGAAACGTGCCGAGGGCGCTGATCATCACGACGAGGAGGGCAGGGCCCATGATGCCGGGCCAGGTGATGAAGAAGAATTTTTGCACCGAGGTCGCGCCGTCGATCTCGGCGGCTTCGTAAAGTTCCTTGGGGATTGATTGCAGTGCGGCCAGCAAGGTCAGGGTGATCAGCGGATAGGTTTTCCAGATCGCCGGCAGCATGACGGTGCCAAGCGCGGTCCGCCGGTCGACGAACCAGTTGATGTCACCCCCGTGCCAGCCGAAATCGCGGAGGATGGAGTTGAAGACGCCATAGGATCCATCCATCACCCAGAGGAACATGATGGCGACGATGACGCCGGGGACGGCCCAGGGCAGCAGCACCAGCGTGCGGAGCAGACGCGTGCCCGGCAGGTCGCGGTTCAACAGCAGCGACGTGGCGAGGCCGATGAGAAAGCTGACGAACACCGTGCCGCCCACATATACGGCCGAAACCCATGTGCTCCGCCAGAAGGCCGGATCGGTGAGGACGCGGCGATAATTGTCGAGGCCGAACGGCTGCTGGCCGATCCGGGCAAAGTTCATCGACTTGCCCTCGCGGAACGAGATGTCGAAGATCTGGTAGAGCGGATAGACGATCAGCAGCAGGACCGTGAGCGCCGCCGGGAGCAGCAAGGCGTAGGACAGGGCCGTCTTCCGGCGGTGAAAATCCAGCACGGAGGCGATCGGACTCGCAATAAAGCGGGTCGCGGAAAGTGACCGGTTCATCATTATGGCCTTTCGGATGGCGGATGCCTGGGGGCATGCGCGGACTGCACGGCCCCTCGGGGCCGTGCAGGTATCCCTCGTCAGTTGAGCGGGATTTCCTGCTCAAGCTCCGACTGCGCGTCCTTTAGGATCGCGGCCGTGTCGTCCTCGGTCGACAAGGCCCGCAGGGCGGCCTTCATGATGATCGAGGAATATTCGGCAAAGTTCGCCTTGATCTTCTGATCGGCGGGGAAGACGGGCACCGCGTCAGCGGCGGACTGGCTGATGGTCAAAAGATAGGGATACTGCTTTTCGTCAGCGGGGCTGAGCACGGTCGAGGCGCGGCCGGCCGGCTGGCCGGTCTCCACGAGATAGTCGCGCTGGAGCTGCTTGCCGGTGGCGTAAAGGATGAACTTCCACGCCGCGTCCTCGGTTTGCTTGTCGAGGCCGCCGGCGAGGTGGAGGCTGATGCCGCCGGGCGCGAGCTGCGGGCCGAAGGGCAGCCGGATCATCTTGAGGTTCGCCTTCACTTCGGGCGAGGCCTTGGCGAGCCAGGACCAGAACCAGGGGCCATCGATGATGAAGCCGGTCTTCCCATCGAGGAAAAGCTGGCGGGCAATGGCGGAATTGTTGCCGAGCGGCGCGTTCTCGCCGACCGTCTTGCGATAGACGTTGATAGCGGCGATCGCCTCGGGGGAGGTCAGATTGTATTTGCCGTCCTTGATCACGTCGGTGCCCTGCCAGCGCAGGAAGCGGGTGAAGTCTTCGACGACGGTCGGGTGCTCGGTCGTCACCGCCGCCAGCCCGAAAATGCCGGTCTGCTTGTTGGTGATCTTGGCGACGTCCGCTTTGAAGCTGGCAAAGTCGGTCGGGACGGAAACGCCGGCGTCAGCCAGGACCTTCTGGTTGTAGAACAGCATATAGGCGCTGTTGGACACCAGCACGCCGCGTTCCTGGCCATCCCATTTGAGGTCGGATTCGCTCGGTGCCCAATCGGTGGCGATCTCGGTGCCCTTGATGCGATCATCGAGCGAGGCGAGCCAGCCCTGGGCAGCGAAAGCCCCCATCGTCTGCTGCGAGAGCTGGATGACGGACGGGGGGCGGCCGGAGGCAAAGCGCACCGTCATCTGGTTGAGGTAGTCGGCGAACGGGATGTAGGTGGTTTGAACGGTGATGTCCGGGTTTGCCGCGCGGAAGCCGTCGAGCACGGACTTCCACCATTGCGAATTCCCGGGCTCCTCGAGCTGCCAAGACGCGAAATTGATGGTGGTCTGGGCGGCCGCTGGCTGTGCCATCACGGTCGCGGACAGGCCGAGCATGGCCGCAAGCACTACGTTTCTAATCATTGAATCCTCCGGTTCATTATCTTTTGCTGGGCGATTAAACCCAGGTGCGGCGCGGCTTTTGCGCCATAAGCCGGTTCTGGCAAGGGATGGTCCCCAGCGCCGGTGTTGCGTAAAGCTGGCAAATCATATCATATCCGTCAAGATCATATATGATCCGTCCTGGAGGATTGATTGGGCACCATCGGTGGATCGGCGAAAGCGGAAACCAACTACGTCCGCATCTCGAACCTGTTGCGGACCGAAATCCTGCAGGGCGAGATCCCGCCGGGCACCTGGCTGCGCATGGACGCCATCGCGAAAAAGTTCGGCGTCAGCGTCCAGCCGGTGCGTGAGGCGCTGCAGCAATTGGAGGGGGAGGGGCTGGTCGAAATCATCCCCAACCGTGGCGCGCGCGTCCGCGAGCTCGACCGCCAGAGGCTGATCCATAATCACGAAATCGGCGAGGCGCTGGAAGGCTTTGCGGCGAGGCGCTTCTCGCAGGAAGCGTCAGGATCGGATTTGAGGCGCCTCGAAAAGATCCAGGAACAGCACGATGCGGCGATCGCCGAGCTCGACTGGCCCCGGGTCGAGACAAGCAACTTCGCCTTTCACGTTTACATCAATGGCCATGGCGGAAACGAGGAACTGGTCGAACTGGTGTCGCGCTACTACGCGTTGACCCGCACCATCCAGAGCACCATGGGGCGCCCGCCCAGCTACGCCCCGCGGGTGCTCGCCGAACATCACGCACTGCTCGATGCGTTCCGCAGCCACGACGCCGATACCGCAGCCCGCATCGGTAGCGCACATGTGCGCGGCGGGCTGGAGGAACTGCTGCAGATGTTCGATGGAGCAAGCCCGGCGGGCTCGAAGTGATCGCTGCCGGCATATCGGGCTTCTCGATCTGCCTTCAGCGGCGGTCGCCACCACTCGGCGGTGGGCCGCTGGAATCGCGTTCGACAATGGTGGGGACGATATAGAGCCGCTGCGCCGCCCCGATACTGCGGTCGCGCAGACGGATGCGGTCCAGCAGCAGGCGCACGGACGCGATGCCCATGTCGCGGCCGGGCAGGCGGACAGTGGTGAGTTGCGGCGTGATTTGCCGCGCGGCCGAGAAGTCGCCGAAGCCGATGATCGTAGCGTCGCCGGGCACCTTGTAGCCGAGCCGCAGCAACTCCGAGACCACGGTCAGCGCCAGCCCGTCATGGGCGCAGAAGAAGGCGGTGACGCCGGTGGTTTTCAGGCGCAGCTCCTGGAAGGCGGCGGCGAACTGCGCGTTCTCCGGAAACTTCAGCTCGTGGACGATCATGCCGTGCTCGATTTCGGCGGTCTCGCGCAGCCCATAGAGCCGTTCCATGCGGCCGCGAAATCCCGGCGTGCCGTGCACATAGGCGATTTCGCGGTGCCCGAGCCGGGCGAGGAAGTGGCCCACGGCAGCGCCCGCCTCGTGGTCGGCCGCCATCACCTGGTCGATCGGCTCGAGCGGATCGAGCCAGCCGACCCTGACCATCGGCGTACCGGTGCGGCGCACCGCCTCGATGGCTTCCGGCGAATGCGGCCCGAACAGCACGACGCCGCTGCCCGCCTGGGCGAGCGTCGCCACCTGCTCCGGATCGTGCGTCCAGCCGATGCGCAAGGGAACGCCGACGGCGGACGCTTCATACTGGACGCCGCTCTGGATCTGCATCGCCAGTTCGCTGTTGACCGGATCGTGGTCGTGGAAAATCAGGTGCAATTCGAAGCTGTCGGGCTTGGGCGCCTGCTTGGCGTAACCCATCCGCTCGGCGGCCACGGCGACCCGTGCACGGGTTTCCTCGCTCACGCCCCCCTTGCCCGCGAGGGCCCGCGAGACGGCGAATTTGGAAAGCCCCAATTCTGCGGCGATGTCGTTGAGCGTGACGCGGGCCATCCGATCTCCTGAGGCTGTATCGGCTCCGCTTAACATAACGCTTTACCTAACGGGAAATAATAAACAAGCTGAATGCAGCTAACGGCATCAAAAATAAAAAAGCCGAGCAAGCATCGTTCGTTACGGAGGAGATTTGATATGAGAATCAGCCGTCGCGCCTTCCTGGCCGCTTCGGGTGCCGCGATTGCGGCCACCGCGTTTCCGGTCATTCCCGCCTTCGCCAAGGACTATAAGGAATCCCCCTTCCTCAAGGACCAACTCGATAGCGGCGCCATTCCGCCGCTCGCCCAGCGCCTGCCGGAAAACCCGCTCGTCATCACGCCCAAGAGCGAGGTCGGCAATTATGGTGGCGACTGGAATCTCGCTCTGGTCGGCGGCGGCGGGCTGTCGATGCTCTACCGCTACCAGGCCTATGAGCCGCTGGTGCGCTACAACGCCGATTGGTCAGGGGTGGTGCCGAACGTTGCCGAATCCTTCGAGGGTGACGCGGATTCAAAGGTGTGGACGATCAAGCTCCGCAAGGGGATGAAGTGGTCGGACGGCCAGCCCTTTACCACCGACGACATCAAGTTCTGGTACGACACGGTGCTGACCGACAAGCGCGTGGCGTTCATCGGCAACGACCACTGGAAGCAGGGCGGCAAGCCGGCCAAGCTCGAGATTGTCGACGAGGTGACCTTCAAGGCCATTTTCGACAAGCCGAACGGGTTTTTTGCCCTCAATACCGCCTGGGCGAATAACGACACCACCGTCCGGACGCCCAAGCACTACCTCAGCCAGTTCCACATCGACTTCAACCCCAAGGCCAATGACCTCGCCAAGGAGCGCGGGCTTGAAAGCTGGATCGCGCTGTTCCAGCAGGAAGTGGGGTTCCTGGACGAGAACATCTTCTTCCAGAACGGCAAGCGGCCGTCGGTGTTCGCCTGGCAGTTCTCGGTGCCGCCCGGCGCGAGCAACACCCAGTCGATCGCCCTTCGCAATCCCTACTATTTCAAGGTCGATACGGCCGGCAACCAGCTGCCCTACATGGACCGCATCGTCTACCAGATGGTCGCCGATCCGCAGGTGCTGCTGGTCAACGTGATGCAGGGCCAGATCGACATGATGGACCAGTACATCGCGACCCCCAACAACAAGTCGGTGCTCTACGACAACCGGCAGCAGGGCAATTACGACTTCTACACGTTGAACTCGACCGAGGCCAACGTGATGGTGTTCTGCTTCAACCTCAACCACAATGATCCGGTCCGCAACAAGCTGTTCAACAACAGGGATTTCCGCGTCGCGATGTCCCTGGCGCTGGATCGGCAGTCGCTGATCGATACCGTGCTCGTGGGGCAGGGCGCACCGGCCCAGCCCTCGATCCTGAAGACCGATCCGCTCTACAATGAGCAATTGGCAACGCAGTACATCGAGTTCGATGCGGACAAGGCAAATGCCCTGCTCGACAAGATCGTCCCCAACAAGGGCTCCGACGGCATCCGCCTCGATGAGACCGGCAAGAAGCTGACGATCATCTTCGAGATCGACAATGCCCGCGCCGTGTTCATCGACATGATGCAGCTGGTGACGCCGATGTTCCAGCAGGTGGGGATCGATGCGCAGGTCCGCACGATGGACCGTTCGCTCTGGGAAACGCGCGTGCGCCAGGGCCGCGATTTCGATGCGACCTGCCACCAGTTCGGCGCCAATGGCGGGATCGCTGCCATGCTCGACCCGCGTTACTACGTGCCGATGAACAACAATGCTGTCTACGCCCCGGGCTGGCAGCTCTGGTACCGCTCGCGCGACAACAAGCAGGCGGTCGTGCCCCCCGAAATTACGCAGAAGCAGTTCGCCCTCTACGACGAGATGAAGGCGAGCTCGGATACTGCCAAGCAGGAAGCGATCATGAAGCAGATCCTGCAGCTGGCGGCCGATGCCTTCTACGTCTTCGGCGTCTCGCAGATCCCGCCCGGCTACGGGGTCGTCAAGAACAACATCGGCAACTTCACCAAGGTGATGCCCAACAGCTTTGGCTGGCCCACCCCGGCGCCCACGGCCCCGGAGCAGTTCTACAAGAAGGCCTAGGGGCCGCGTTCGCGGCTGCCCCTCTCCGGCGCTTCGCGCCACCTTCTCCCACGAGGGGAGAAGGAAGACAGGGCACCGCCGTGCCACATCCTCCCCTCTCCCCTTGTGGGAGAGGGGCCCGCAGGGCGGGTGAGGGGTGGGCCACATCCACATTGCATGCGAACCAAAGAGACCGGAAATGCTCGATTCCAAGACAGAGACCGCCAGCACGCTGCGCACGCCAGACTGGTACAAGACCGCCACCCGCTGGACGCAGCTGACGCTGGCCGAGGATGATCCGGTCAAGTTCTATCCCGCCGAGTGGATCGAGATTTTCCAGCGGACGCAGTCGAATGCGACCTGCCTCAGCGCCGGAGGCTACATCGCCTATTATCCGAGCGAGGTGCCGCTGCATCATGTCAGCAAGTTCATCGGCGAGACCGACCCATTCGGCACGCTGGTTGATGGCGCCCGGGCGCTCGGCATGCATGTGATGGCCCGCGTCGATCCGCACGCCATCCACCAGGACGCGGCCGACGCCCATCCCGAATGGATCGCGCTCGACAAGAGCGGCAAGCCGCGGCGGCACTGGGCGTTTCCCGAGGTGTGGATCACTTGCGCCTATGGCGACTACAATTCCGGCTTCATGCCCAAGGTGGTCGAGGAGATCACCCGCAAATACGATATCGATGCCATTTTCGCCAATCGCTGGCAGGGCCACGGCGTCTGCTATTGCGCGAGCTGCCGCACCCGCTTCAATGCCTTCAGTGGGCTCGACCTCCCGATGACCACCGAGGCGAACGACCCCGCCTGGCAAGCCTGGGTGCTGTGGCGCCGCAAGGTGTTGACCGAGGTGATCGTTCAGTGGGACGAGGTGGTGAAGTCGGTAAAACCGCATGCGAGCTTCATCCCCAACATGGGCAGCGCCTCGCTGCAGGAATTCGACCTTTCCGTCATCGAAAAGCATTGCCCGTTCCTCGTCGTCGACCACCAGGGGCGGCGCGGCGTGGAACTGGCCTGGTCGGCGGGCCGGGCGGGCAAGCGCATGCGCGCCGGCTTTCCCGAGCGGCCGGTGGTGCTCATCACCTCGATCGGCCTCGAGGAGGAGAACCGCTGGAAGGATTCGGTGCAGACCGGCGACGAGATCGAGCTCTGGGTCGATGACGGCACGGTGCAGGGGATGTGGCCGTGGTTCACCAAGTTCAACGGCGTCATACCCGATACCCGCTGGATCCAGCCGATGGCTGATGCCTTCGGCCGTCACGCCGACATCGAGCCGGTGTTCGAGGCAACCCAGGCGGTCGCCGAAATCGCCCTGATCGATCCGGCGACCACCCATCGCCTGTGGCCGCGCGAAGAGAGCGCCAAGGCCGAGGCCAATGATCTCGGCTTCTACCACGCACTGGTGGAAGCCCGGCTGCCCTTCGAGATGATCACCGACCAGCGGCTCAATGCGGAAAGTCTTTCGCGCTTCAAGCTGGTGATCCTCGCTAACGCGGCGTGCCTGTCGGAGGCGCAATGCGCGGCGATCCGGGAGTTTGTGAACCGTGGCGGCAGTGTCGTTGCGGCCTACGAAACCTCGCTCCGTGACGAGACCGGCAAGCTCCGGGCCGATTTCGGCCTCGCCGACGTGTTCGGCGCCAAGGTGACCCGTGCGCCGCGCGGCATCGTCAAGAACACCTATGTGGCGCTCAACGGCGCTCACCCCATCAATCGCGGCTATGAGGGAACCAACCGCATCATCGGCGGCTCCCATCTCATCGGCATCGAGCCGGTCTCGGGTACGGCGGAGCCCTTCCTCTACGTGCCGGATTTCCCCGACCTGCCGATGGAAGAGGTTTATCCGCGCGAGGAGCCGAAGGGCGCCGCAGTGGTGGCGCGCGAAACCGGCAAGGGCGGCCGCGTCGTCTATATCCCCTGGAACATCGGCGAAGTGTTCTGGACGGCGCTGGCCCGCGATCATGGCCAGCTCATCGAAAATGCGGTGAACTGGGCGCTGGGGAGCACGCCTGAAGTCACCGTGACCGGCGAGGGCATGGTCGATATCGCCGTGCGGCGGGGCGAGAAGCAGGCGGTTGTCGCACTGTTGAATCTCACCAACCCCATGATGATGAAGGGCCCGCTGCGCAAGGTCACGCCGATCGGGCCACAGACGATATCCATACGCCTGCCCGAAGGGGTGAAGGGGGCGGAGGCGCGGCTGCTGATTGGCGGGGAAGCCGTGGCGACGACACTGCGGGACGGCCGGCTGGAGGTGGTCGTGCCGCGTATCGAGCGCATGGAGGTGGTGCAGCTCGATTGGGAATAGTGCCCGCGGCTACCCCTCACCCTGACCCTCTCCCCAGAGGGGCGAGGGGCCGAGGGTGCCGCAGGGAAAACCCTCGCCCTTATGGGGGAGAGGGTGGCAGGCCGGTGAGGGGAGCCGCCGACAGAGTCGATGAGGAGGAGAATTCGATGGCAGCGCACATATTCCGTGCCCCCGGCATGGCGTCAATCCCGCGCGGGCGGAGTCGACGCCCATGCTGAGCTACATCATCCGCCGCATCCTCTACATGATCCCCACCCTGTTCGGGATCTCGCTGATTGCCTTCCTGATCATCCAGCTGCCGCCGGGCGATTATCTGACCTCGATGGTCGCCAACATGGAGAATAGCGGCCAGACCGTCGATCCGGCGCAGGTCGCGGCGCTACGCGAGCAATATGGCTTCGACCAGCCGATCTACGTGCAATATGCCAAGTGGATCGGCGGCATTGTTACGCGCGGCGATTTCGGCCAGTCCTTCCAGTGGAAGCAGCCGGTGTCGGCGCTGATCTGGGACCGGCTCGGCACGACGCTGATGGTGACGATGGCCAGCCTGCTGCTGGTCTGGGCAGTGTCGCTGCCGATCGGCATTTTTTCGGCGGTGCGACGATATTCCATCGGCGACCACGTCTTTACGCTCCTGGGCTTCATCGGTTTGGCGGTGCCGAATTTCATCCTGGCGCTGGTGCTGATGTACGCCTCCTACCGGCTCTTCGGGCAGAGCGTCGGCGGGCTGTTCTCGCCGCAGTTCGAAAGCGCCGGCTGGAGCTGGGGGAAGTTCCTCGATCTCATGTCGCATCTCTGGGTGCCGATCATCGTCATCGGCACTTCCGGCACCGCGGCGCTGATCCGCATCCTTCGCGCCAACCTCACGGACGAACTGCACAAGCCTTACGTCCTGACGGCGCGGGCTAAGGGGCTGCCGGAATACAAGGTGGTGCTGAAATATCCGGTGCGCATCGCGCTCAACCCCTTCGTCTCCGCTATCGGCTGGGTGTTCCCGCACCTCATTTCGGGGGCAACGATCGTTTCCATCGTGCTCAACCTGCCGACCGCGGGGCCCCTGCTGCTGAGTTCACTGGTGTCGCAGGACATGTACCTGGCCGGCACCTTCATCCTGGTGCTCGGGGTGCTGACGCTGGTCGGCATGCTGATCTCCGACCTGCTGCTGGCGCTGCTCGATCCGCGCATCCGGTTCACATGAGGCGGCCATGAGTTTGAATGACGTACTCGATATCGAAGACGACGAAACCGGCCCGGCTACGAGCCCGCTCAAGGGTCGCCGAGCGACCTCCGGCAACGCCGCGGCCGGGCAGTGGCGGCTGATCGCGCAAAAGCTTGTGCGCCAGAAGGTGGCGATGGCGGCCGGGGTGATCGTGCTGCTGCTCTATCTGATCGCGGCCTTCTGCGAATTTTTGGCGCCCGGTTCGCCTGATCTTTCCAAGGCGCAGTACACCTATGCGCCGCCGCAGCCGATCGAGTGGTTCGTCACCGATCAAGCCGGCACGCATTTCGCGCCGCATGTCGCGGGCTATACCGTCAAAATCGATCCCGTGGCGCTGCGCCGGACTTTTGTCGTCGACGAAAGCAAGATCGTGCCGATCGGGCTTTTCGTCCACGGCGCTCCCTACCTGATGTGGGGTTTTATTCCGTCGGATGTTCACCTCATCGGGCCGCTGAAAAAGACCGATCCGATGTACCTGATCGGCGCCGACCGGCTCGGCCGCGACCTGATGAGCCGGCTGATCTACGGCACCCGCGTTTCGATGTCGATCGGCCTCGTCGGCGTCGCCATGTCGCTGATCCTCGGCGTGACGCTGGGCTCGCTTTCGGGCTTCTACGGCGGCTGGGTGGATACGCTGGTGCAGCGGCTGATCGAGGTGATCAGCGCCATGCCGACCATTCCGCTATGGCTGGGCCTTGCCGCCGCCATCCCGCTGACCTGGCCGCCGCTGCAGGTCTATTTCACCATTACGGTGATCGTGTCGCTGCTTGGCTGGACCAGCCTCGCTCGCGAGGTTCGTGGCCGCTTCCTGTCGCTGCGCAGCGACGATTTCGTCACCGCCGCGCGGCTCGACGGCTCGAGCGAAAAGCGGCTGATCTTCCGCCACATCCTGCCCTCGCTTACCAGCCATATCCTCGCGGTGGTGACGCTCGCGGTGCCGACGATGATCGTTGCGGAAACCTCGCTTTCCTTCCTCGGCGTCGGCCTGAAACCGCCGGTGGTCAGCTGGGGCGTACTGCTGCAGGACGCGCAGAACATCCGCACGGTTGCGACGGCCCCATGGCTGCTGATCTGGCCGAGCGCGGCGGTGGTGCTGGCGGTGCTTTCCTTCAACTTCTTCGGCGACGGTCTCCGGGACGCCGCGGACCCTTACAACAACTGAGCCCGGATGATGACAGCACAGACCCCCATCGCTCCCGATCCCCACGCCAAGGACGTGATCCTTGCCGCCGAGCATCTGAGCATCGACTTCACCCTGCGCACTCATATCCTCCACGCGGTGCGCGATGTCAGCCTGACGCTCCATCGCGGCCGCACGCTCTGCCTTGTCGGCGAGAGCGGCAGCGGCAAGAGCGTGACGGCGCGGGCGCTGATGCGGCTGATCGAAAAGCCCGGCAAGATCGTCAGCGGCCGCATCGAGCTCGATGTCGACGGCAAGAAGGTCGAGATCGACAAGCTCAGCGATACCGCCCGCGAGATGCGCGCCATTCGCGGCCGGCGCATCGGCCTGATCTTTCAGGAGCCGATGAGTTCGCTGTCGCCAGTTCACACCATTGGTTCGCAGATCGTGGAAGCCCTTCGGCTGCACCGGCCGCTCAGCAAGAAAGAGGCGCGGGCCGAGACCATCGAGCTGCTGCGCCAGGTCGAAATTCCCAATCCCGACAAGATGCTCGATCGCTATACCTTCGAGTTTTCCGGTGGCATGCGGCAGCGCGCCATGATTGCTATGGCGCTGGCATGCAACCCGGATATCCTGATCGCCGACGAGCCGACCACCGCGCTCGACGTCACCACGCAGGCCGAAATCCTCGACCTCATCAAGCGGTTGCAGGTGAGCCGCGGGATGGCGATGCTGCTCATCACCCACGACATGGGCGTCGTGGCCGAGACGGCGGACGACGTGGCAGTGATGCGCTTCGGCCGGATCGTCGAGCGCGGCAGCGTCGATGAGATCTTTCATCAGGCCAAGCACCCCTATACGAAACGGCTGCTGGCCTCGACGTTGAAGCTCGAGGGCGGCGCTGCGCGCGAAAAGCCGCCTGCGCCGACGCCAGCGCCGCTGCCGATCCTATCGGTGAAAAATCTCGCCAAGGGATTTGGCACCGGCGGAAAATGGTTCGGCAAACCCGGCTTCGTCATCAAGGCGGTGGACGATGTCAGCCTCGACCTGCTGCCGGGGGAAAATCTCGGCATCGTCGGCGAAAGCGGTTCGGGCAAGACGACGCTGGGCCGGCTGATCCTTCGGATCGTGGAACCCTCCTCGGGCGAGGTGGTCTATCGCGGCCGCGACGGTGGGGAGCGGGAGGTGACGGCCATGGGCAAGGCCGAGCTCCGCGCCTTTCACCAGGACGTGAGGCTGATCTTCCAGGACCCCTTCGCCTCGCTCAATCCGCGCATGACCATACGCGAGATCGTCGGCGATCCGCTCGTCGTCTCCGGCCGGCTGCGGGGCAGGGCGCTCGATGAACGGGTGGCGGAACTGCTGGCAATGGTCGGGCTCGACCCCGCCGCCATGGAACGCTACCCGCACGCCTTTTCCGGTGGCCAGCGGCAGCGCATCGGCATCGCCCGGGCGCTGGCGCTCGATCCGCGCATCATCATTGCGGACGAAGCCACCTCAGCGCTCGACGTGTCGATCCGCAGCCAGGTGCTCGACCTCATGCTCGAGCTGCAGAAGAGGCTGGGCCTGAGTTTCATCTTCATTTCGCACGACATTTCCGTCGTTCGCTATTTTTGCGACCGGGTCGCGGTGATGCATCGTGGCAAGGTGGTGGAAATCGGCGATGCCGAGCAGATCTGCACGAACCCGCGCGAGCCCTATACGCAGATGCTGATTTCCGCGGTGCCCAACCCGGACCCGCGCAACAAGCGCATGCTGCACCGGGTGAGGGCGAGCCGGGAGCCTTAGATTCTTATCCTCTCCCTGAGCTTGTCGAAGGACGAGGATCAATGCCTTCGCTTGTGGCTTCGTGGTTCGACAGGTTCACCACGAGGGTGGGGGTCGTTCCACTAGCACTGCGACTGCGGCTGAAATTCCCGCCCTGACCCATCTCACCCCAGTTGCAAAACCACCGCATCCCGCGCCGGCACTGTCAGCGTGCTCCCAGCCGGCGCGGCGGCCTTTTCCGGCCACAGCGATGCCGTCGCCTTCACCGCCCCAAAACCCGGCGCCAGCGCAAAACTCGTTTGCTGCGGCTTGTGCGTCGGGTTCACCAGCCACAGGAAGAGGCCGCCGTCGCCCTGGTGCAGGCGGGCTTGGAGTGC
>DATJHO010000006.1:0-12772 GCA_035493835.1 Devosiaceae bacterium | reverse complement strand
GCAACATCTCTCCCGACATAATTTCGGGAGCGTCAATGTGACTGCCAATACCCTGAAGATCGAGATCTGCGTCGAGGGCATCGATGGCCTGGTGGCGGCGCAGAAGGCGGGGGCCGACCGGGTGGAGCTTTGCGCCAGCCTTTACGAGGGCGGGCTGACGCCGAGTTTCGGCACCGTCCGGCAGGCCCTGGCCGTCGGCGAAATTCCGTTTCACGTCATCATCCGTCCGCGCGGCGGCGACTTTTTCTATAGCGAGCTCGAATTCGAGAGCATGCTGGAAGATGTGAGGGCGATGCGGGCGCTGGGGGTCGCCGGGGTCGTGTTCGGGTGCCTCACGGTCGATGGCCGGATCGACGAGCCGCGGATGACGGCGCTGGTCGAGGCGGCGCGGCCGATGGCCACCACCTGCCACCGTGCCTTCGACATGACCCGCGATTATCGCGAGGCGATCGAGGCGCTGATTCGTTGTGGCGTCGATCGCGTGCTGACCAGCGGCCAGCGCGACACGGCCGTGGAAGGCATCGATATCCTTAGGGACACGGTTGCGTTGGCGGGTACGCGGCTGAAAATCATGGCCTGCGGCGCGCTCGATGCGGATAACATTGCCAGCGTGCTGCGGGAGAGCGGCGTCGAAGAACTGCATTTTGCGGCGCTCGCCACCACCAAGAGCCCGATGGAGTTCCGCAACGAACATGTCGGGATGGGCGGCACGGCGATAGAGCGCGAGTTCGAGATTACGCTGACCGACGAGGATGCGGTGCGGCGGACGATTTTGGCGGCGCGGGCGGCAGCCTAAAAGCCCCCTCATCCGGCCTTCAGGGCGGGTGAAGGGGTGGCCCCTGTAGCCATCTTGGCCAATCGAGGTTGCTATGAGCGAGGACGTAAAACTCACGGCCTATTTCGAGCGCATCGGCTTTGCCGGGTCGATCGCGCCGACGCTGGCGACGCTCGAGGCGCTGCATGGGCTGCAGCCGGCGGCGATCCCGTTCGAAAATTTCAATTCGCTGCTCGGCCTTCCGGTGCCGCTCGATCAGGCGAGCCTCAACCAGAAGCTCCTCACCGAGCGGCGCGGCGGCTACTGCTTCGAACTCAATTTGATGTTGTTGAGGGTGTTGCGCGAACTCGGCTTCGAAGCCCGGGGGCACCTCGCGACCGTGCTCTGGGGCGCCGCCGAAATCGGCGACGCGACGCCCGACCACATGCTGATCACCACCGACATCCTGGGCACGACCTATCTCGCCGATGTCGGCTTCGGCGGCCTCTTGCTGACCGCGCCGTTGCAGTTGGAGGCCGGCCTCGAGCAGACAACGCCGCTCGGCCACTATCGGCTGACCGGCGAGGATCCGGCGCTTCGCCTCGAAGCCCGGCGCAATGGCGAGTGGTGGCCGGCTTACCAATTCTCGCTGGCCGAGATCGACGATGCGACCTATGCCGAGGTCAATGGACGCCTTAATGCGGACCCCGAGTGGTTTCTGCGCCAGCATCTTTTGGTCGAACGCGCGGCGCCCGATGGAAGGCAGATGGTCTTTGACGGCCGCCTGACCACCGGCGGGCCCGAGGGAGAGCGCGAGGACCGCCTGCTGGCGACTGTCGCCGATATCCGGGAGACGCTGACGACTGGCTTCAGCCTGGACCTGCCAGCCGCCGATGGACTCGATACCATCCTGGCACGTCTCCTGGCCCACAGCACCGCGGCCGGCTGATGGCGCCGGTCACGCCCAATCCCGCCCATATCCGGGACTTTCCGGACGCAACCGAGTTCGAAAAATGGCTTGCGGCCAACCACGCCGGCGCCCGCGAGCTGTGGTTGAAAATTCACAAGAATGGGTCCGGCCGGCCCACGGTGAGCTATGCCGAGGCGGTCGAGGTCGCGCTCTGCTGGGGCTGGATCGACGGGCAGAGGAAGGCGTTCGACGAACACTCGTTCCTGCAGCGCTTCACGCCGCGCGGAACCAAGAGCATCTGGTCGCAGCGCAATGTCGAACAGATCGAGCGGCTGATGCAGGCCGGCCGGATGACCGGGCACGGACAGCTTCACGTCGATGCGGCCAAAGCCGACGGCCGCTGGCAGGCGGCCTACGCGCCGGGTAGCGAGATGGAGGTGCCCGAGGACCTCTTGGCCGCCATCGCAGGCAATCCGGCGGCGCAAAAAACCTTCGACACGCTCAACCGGCAAAACCGCTTCGCCCTCGCCTTCCGCACCAACAGCCTCAAGACCGCGGCCGGGCGGCAGAAAAAGATCGCCGGCTTCGTCGAGATGCTGGCACGCGGCGACACGCTCCATCCCAACGGAAGGGGCGCAAAACCGTGACCCGCTACGCGGCCTTTTTGCGCGGGGTCAATCTTGGCAAGCGCACCGTCAAGAGTGCGGATCTGCTCGCCGCATTCGGGGCGATGGGCTTTGCGAGTGCAAAAACGCTGCTCGCCAGCGGCAATGTGCTGTTCGACGCCGAGGATCCATCCGGTCTGCGCGAGCGGATCGAAGCGGGGCTCGCTGAAAAATTCGGCTTTGACATCGGCACCGTGCTGAGGAGCCGGGAGGAATTGCGGGAGATGGTGGCGTCAAACCCCTTCGCCGGCAAAGCAGAAAATGACGACCTCAAACTCTATGTCACCATGCTGGCCACCCCGGATGCGGGTAAGCTGCCCGTGCCCTGCGGGCTCCCCGGCGATTTCGAGGTGGTACAGGTGACAAAATCCGAGATTTATCACGAGGCCTATCGTATGCCGAACGGGCGCTATGGCGCCGGATCGACGTTGATCGGCAAACCGTTCGGCAAGAAGATTTTGTGGACCAACCGCAACTGGAACACCATCGTCAAGGCGGCCGAGTTCTAGAGCGTTTTCACGAAAAGTGGCCACCACCTTTCCGGTTCGGAAACGCGACCAGATAAAGATCTCCAGGCCGGCCACAAAAAGGGGGAGAAAAAAATGATCACCGTATTCGGCTCGGTCGGGCTCGATCTCATCGGCACCGTGCCGCGCCTGCCCGGCCCGGGCGAAACCGTATTGGGCGGCACGTTCGCCTCGGCGCCCGGCGCCAAGGGCGCCAACCAGGCGCTGGCCGCCAAGCGGGCGGGGGCGGACGTGCGGCACATCTGCGCCATCGGCAATGACGAGTTCGGCAACGAGGCGGTGGCGCTGCTCATCGCAGGCGGCGTCGACCTTTCCCGCATGCGGCGCGTGGAAAAACCCACCGCCATCGCCATGATCTATGTCGACGCCAAGGGCGAGAACGCCATCGCGGTGCTGCCAGGCGCCAACGCCACCCACACGCCCGCGGATGCCGACGCCGCGCTCGCCGACATGACCGCCGGCAGCATCCTCATGCTGCAGCAGGAAATCACCCAGGGGGCGACCGATCGCGCCCTCGATCTCGCGCGCGAACGGGGAATCGTCTCGATCCTCAATACCGCGCCCTTTCTCGATACGACCCCGGCGCTCGCCGGCAAGGCCTCGATCCTCGTCGCCAACGAGACCGAATTCGCCCTGCTCTGCAACGGCGAAACCGAGCCGCTCGAGGGCCTTATGCGCGGTTGGGCGCGCAAAAAGAGCCAGACCGTCATCGTTACGCTGGGCGGAGAGGGTGCCCGTGCGGCGACGCCTGACGGCAAGTTCATCAGCGTGCCGGCGCTCAGGGTGACGCCGATCGACACGGTGGGCGCCGGCGACACTTTTTGCGGCTACCTTGCCGCTTCGCTCGATGCCGGGCTCGATCTCGAAGCGGCGATGCGCCAAGCGGCCTATGCGGCGAGCCTTGCCTGCACAAGGGCCGGCGCGCAGCCCGCAATCCCCTATGAGGCGGAAGTCGCCGAGGCCCTGAGCAAGGGTTCCAAGTGATCCTCGAACAATAGGCCGGGGCTTTTGCCGAGCGCCTCGGGATAGCGGCGCTCGGCCTCCATCGAGACTTCGAGAAAGGCATCGAGCCCCGCGACGGCGCCGGGATCGGCCATCGGATAATCGCCCTTCGCCATGCCGTCGCGCAGCATCTGCTTGGCGGTCAGCATGCGCTCGGTGAACCCGGCCGCGTTGCTGGCCGAGTTCGGCTGCTTCACATATTCATGCAGCGGCGCCCCGATATGGAAAGAGGTCGCGCTGGTCCTGTAGAGCCGCATCAAGAAGTCGAGGTCAGTCATGTTGGGGAGGGTTGGATCGCCCCGCCCATCGACCCGCCGCCGATCCCAGGCGATCATCGAATCCATCGAAATGTTCGTCCATTTGTGCCGCCCCGCGGTCAGGACCCGGTCGGGTCCGACACCAACATGGCGCAGCGAGCGGCCGGCAACGTCGGTCACGTCGAGGGCGGTGGAAACGATGGCGTGCTCGGCGAGTGCCTTGGCAACAAGCTCAAGCTTTTGCGGCTTGAAGCGGTCGTCGGCATCGAGAATGGCCACATAATTGGTCGTCACCGCATCGAAACCGGCATTCTTGGCGGCCGATACGCCGCTCTTGATGCCGCCGGACGAGACGAAGCGGCAACGCCGGTCGGCGATGCCCTCTGCCGCCAGCACGGCCTCGTAATCCTCCCCATCGTCGCTGACGATAACCAGCAACCAGTTCGAAAAGGTTTGCGCCAGAACACTGCGGACAGCGCCCGCAATATAGGGCTCGGCCCGATAAGCGGGCATGACGACGGAGATGGTTTCACTCATCGGCGGCTCTCTGTTGGCTCTCTGTTTGTGAATGGGAGATGTGCCGCCGGCGACCTTGAAGCGCAACCGGGGCTGGCCCATATCTCAAAACGAAAGCGGTGCCTCGGTCTTGGGCCGCCTTCGGACGTTGCTTGCTGACAAGGACGGTTTTTGATGTCTCGCGTTTCGCTATTTTCGGCGCCCTTTTTGCTTGGCTTCGACACTTTCGAAGAGCGCGTCGATAGACTCGCAAAGGCGTCGGACGGCTATCCCCCATACAACATTGAGCGCACTTTGGACGGCGACGAAACCGAACGGTTTCTCATTTCCATCGCCGTTGCCGGGTTTTCCAAGGGTGAGCTCGACGTCGTCGCGGAAGACAACCAGTTGGTCGTTCGTGGCCGCCAAAAGGATGAGGCGGACCGGCAGTACCTCCACCGCGGCATCGCCGCGCGTCAGTTTCAGCGAAACTTCCTTCTCGCGGATGGCGTTGTTGTCCAGGAGGCGGAACTGAAAAACGGCATGTTGATCATCACGCTGTTGCGCCCGAAAGCCGAAAAGACCGCACGCATCATCGAAATTCGTTCTGCGTAAGGAGAGCAAGATGCAAAACAGACCCGGAAATGACGAGGCGTTCAACGCCGCAAATCCGCTGAGGCACCTGACTCCCGCCCAGTTCATGGCCCTGGGTGGAAACGCAGTGGTCTATGTCCGCCCGATCAAGGGCGCGGCGCTTGCCGAGATGATGACGCCCAGCGAACCGCTGGACGAAGAGGCCGAATTCCACCTCGTGGTCTCGGCCGACGGCTCGCCGCTGATGGTGGGCGATACCGCCGAGGCGGTGGCAGACTGGCTCGCCGAGCGCAACTATGGCGTGGTGTCGCTGCATTAGGGGGCGGTCCACCTCGGCCCTACATCATTGTGCTCTCAGCTTTGCCTGAGCAGGCCCAAAAGAGAGATTCCCGCCTTGGCGGGAATGACCCCGGCATTTACCAGCACACCGGTGCCAACCCACGGCGTCATTCCCGCGAAGGCGGGAATCTCTGTTTCATAGCGTACCGGCAAGCCCACGATGACACAGACCGTGATCCATTCCGCCCGCCGCGTGCTCAGGCAGCGTTTTGCGAGGGGACGGCGGCGGTGAGCAGGCTATAGAGCTTTGCCGGGTCATCGGCCGAGCGCAGCGCTTCGACCAGCGTATCAGTTCGCAGCAGCCGCGCTACCCGGGCCAGCGCCTTGAGGTGGTCGGCGCCGGCGCCAGTGGGCGCCAGCAGCATGAAGGCGAGATCCACCGGCTGGTCGTCGACCGAATCGAATTCGACCGGCTGGGCCAGCCTGGCGAAGACCGCGATCACCTTTTTGAGGCCGGGCAGCTTGCCATGCGGAATGGCGATGCCGTTGCCCAGCCCGGTTGAACCCAAGGCCTCCCGCGCTGTCAGGGCTTCCAGAATAGCCTGCGGATCCTGCTCGCTAATTTTGGCGGCCTGATTCGCAAGTATTTCGAGCAGCCCGGCTTTGTCTCTTACCTTATCGTAGGCAAGAACGGATTCCTCCGAGAGGATATCGGCCAGTTCCATAAAAGAACCCTGTCAGATGTGGCGGAAGCTGTGGTTTCTGGGTGCGCCCTAGTTTGCGCTCAAGGCTGGGTCGATCCAACCGATATTGCCGTCAGCGCGGCGATAAACCACATTCAGCCCACCATGTCCAGCGTGGCGGAAAACCACCACATCACCCTGCAGCAGATCGAGCTCCATGACGGCCTCTTCCACGCTCATGCGGCGGAGCATCGAGGCTGTTTCGGCGATCACCGGGGGCGAATAATCCTCCTCGAGCTCGGTGAGGTCCTCCTCGGCGGCAAGCACATAGGCGGTGGCTGCCCCGTTCTCCTCGTCGCCATGCCGGCGGTGTGACCTGAGCTTGCGATTGTAGCGGCGCAGGCGCTTTTCGATGTGCTCGGCCATGATCTCGTAGGCCGATACCGCATCGCCGCCATAGGCATTGGATTGCAGCATCGCCCCGGTGTCGAGATGAATCATGCATACGGCCTGGAAACCGGAACCTTCGTGCTCGAGGGTCAAGTGCCCCTCATAGCCGCCATCGAAGTACTTTCCGACCACGCTGTTGAAGTGCTGCACCGCCTTGCTGCGCAGCGCCTCGCCCACATCCAAGTTCTTGCCGGATACACGCAGGGTCATGGCATTCCTCTTAAGCTTGTTACGCCGTAAGACGAGCAGCCGCCCCAAAGACGGGCAACCCGTCGAGCCGAGTCTAACGCCGCCCGAATTCATCAGGCAATGCGTCAGGCTCCTCTCATATGGTCAATTCACCGATGACATGGCAGTTGCAGGGGAATAGATTTTCGCGCGGCAAGGCGGGGGGGCCTGTGGTAACACTTCTCATCCGCCTGCCGGCACTTTCTCCCGCAAGGGGAGAAGGGACTTGTGGCGAGGCTCCCGCTTCTTCCTTCTCCCCTTGCGGGAAAAGGCAGAAGAGGGGGCGGCGGCAGGTCCGGGCCCTACCGCGCCCCCGCCATTTGCCGCTTCTGGCGCCGGCGCACCACCGAGGAGGGGATGTTCATGCCCTCGCGGTACTTGGCGACGGTGCGCCGCGCCACGTCCACCCCCTGCTCCTTTTGCAGCAGTTCGGCGATGGTATCGTCCGAAAGAATCTCGCTGGGCGATTCGAGGTCAATGAGCTGCCGGATGCGGTGGCGGACGGTTTCGGCGGAATGGTCGCCACCGCCGGTCATCGAGCCGAGCGCGGTGGTGAAGAAATATTTCATCTCGAACAGCCCGCGGGGCGTCGCCATGTACTTGTTGGACGTGACGCGGGAGACGGTTGATTCGTGCATCTCGATGGCCTCGGCGACCATCTTCAGCGTCATCGGCTTCAGGTGGGTAATGCCGTGGCGGAGAAAATTCTCCTGCTGCTGCACGATTTCCGCCGCGACCTTGAGAATGGTCTGCGCCCGCTGGTCGAGGCTTTTGGTCAGCCAGTTGGCGCTGGCGAGGCAATCGGTCAGAAAGCTCTTTTCGGCCGCGTCGCGGGTCTTTTTCGTCACCGAGGCGTAGTAGGTGCGGTTGACCAGCACCCGCGGCAGGATCTCGGTGTTGAGTTCGATCCCCCATTCCTCGCCCGGGCCGTGCCGCACGAAAACATCCGGCACGATCGCCTCGATGGGACCGGCGTCGAAGGCGAGCCCGGGCCGCGGGTCGAGTTGGCGGATTTCGGCCAGCATGTCGGCGAGATCGTCGCGATCGCAGCCGACCTGCCGGCAGAGAGCTGCGAGGTCGTGCCCAGCGAGCAGGTCGAGATGCTGCAGCAGCCGGCTCATCATCGGATCGAGCCGATCCTTTTCGCGCAATTGCAGCGCGAGGCATTCCGGCACATCGCGGGCGAAAACCCCGATCGGATCGCAACCCTGGATGCGGCCCAGCACGCTTTTGACCAGTTCGAGCGGGGCGCCGAGTTGTTCGGCGATGCCGCCGAGCTCGGCGGTGAGATAGCCGGCCTCGTTGAGCCCGTCGATGAGATAGCGCGCGACCAGCCGCTCGGCCGGATCGGCGAGGATGAACCCGATCTGCTGCTCGAGGTGGTCGGAAAGCCGCGGCCGCGCCGCCGTGAACTGGTCAAGGTCGGGGGCGCCATCGGCGTTCCCCCCGTGACGTTCGGTCCAGTTGGTGGGGGCATCGCCGCCCGCATCTTGCCCGCTCTGCTCGGGAAACACGCTTTCGACATCGGTGTCGTAGCTGTCGGCGATGTCAGCGGCCGATTCGACGCGCTCGGTCAGGGCAAGGGTGTCCTGGTGGGCGTCGGCCGCGATTTCAGTGGGCTCGGCCTGCTGGTCGGCCTCACCGGGAAGATCGCGCTCGCCCTCCTCCCGCTCCAGCAGGGGATTGCGCAGCAGTTCGGTATCGATGAAGGCATCGAGTTCGAGATGACTCAGTTGCAGCAGCCGGATCGACTGCATCAATTGTGGCGTAAGGGTCAGGCTTTGTGACTGCCGGACCTCGATCCTGGGCGCCAACGCCATTGCAAATCAGTCTCCCGTTCGGCCGGCAAAACCGGCTTCGCAACACCTCCCGAACGGCTTCGGTAGTGCACTCGCGAGAAGACTCATGCCGCATTTTCGGGCGGCATACAAGTTTTGTGCCAGCGGGAATTTGACGCTGGGCGGAGCTAATGAATGACCATGAAGCACGGGAACTTGGCCACCCTCACCCTGCCGCTCCCCTCCCCACAAGGGGGGAGACTCGCGGCGCCGCCTTGCGATCAAAGCTAGTGAGGG
Organism: Devosiaceae bacterium; assembly: GCA_035493835.1. GTDB lineage: Bacteria > Pseudomonadota > Alphaproteobacteria > Rhizobiales > Devosiaceae > DASZTU01. The sequence continues at coordinate 3,853 of DATJHO010000006.1, read as the reverse complement.
GGCCGGAGCCGCTGCAAGAGCGCGATCCCGTTGAGTTGAAGCATTCCCCGCGCTTCTGTCGTCATGGCCGGGCTTGACCCGGCCACCCATGATGCCTCGCCAATTCCACCCTAGCTACTGGCAAGGCTGCATGGGTCCCCGGGTCAAGCCCGGGATGACGATGTGGCACGGGACGCGTCCGAATGCCGACGCAGCGATAGCAGCACCCCGCCTACATGGAAAAACTTTCGCCCAGATACACTCGCCGCGCATCGGGATCGGCCATGATGACTTCGGGCTTGCCCTGGATCATCACCGTGCCGCCATGGATCAGGTAGGCGCGGTCGACGAGGCTCAGCGTTTCGCGCACCGAATGGTCGGTGATGAGGACGCCGATGCCACGCTGAGTTAGTTGCTTGACCAAAAGCTTGACCTCGGCGACGGCGATCGGATCAACGCCGGCGAAGGGTTCGTCAAGCAGCATGAAGATGGGGTCGGCGGCCAGCGCGCGGGCGATTTCCACGCGCCGCCGTTCACCGCCCGAAAGCGCGGTCGCCTTGGCGTCGCGCAGATGGGTGATGGAAAATTCCTCGAGCAGGGAATCGAGCCGCTCCTGCCGCTCGCGGCGCGAGCGCACGTGGCCCTCGAGCACGGCGAGGATGTTGCCCTTCACCGACAGGCCGCGAAAGATTGAAGGCTCCTGCGGCAGATAGCCGATGCCGAGGCGGCCGCGCTGGAACATCGGCAGATGCGTGATGACGTTCCCGTCGAGCCGGATATCGCCCTTGTCGGGCTTCACGAGGCCCATGATCATGGTGAAGACCGTAGTCTTGCCCGCCCCATTGGGGCCGAGCAGCCCCACCGCCTCGCCGCGCCGCACGGCGAGGCCCACATTGCGGACCACCGTCAGCTTGCCAAAACTCTTGGCGAGCCCGTGGGCCACCAGCCATCCGGTCTGGTCGACCCGGGGATGGGGCGGTTCGGCGTTCATTGCGAGGTGAATACCCCGGTGACGCGGCCGCCTGTCTTGCCGGACGAAAACTCCGATGTCTTCTTCTTGAGGTCCACCACCAGTTCCGGCGCGCGTACTCGCCCGGTCGATCCCACCACGATTACGTTGCCGGTGAGCCGCAAGACGTGCGTCTTGGGATCGAACACCGCCTTTTCGCCGGTCGCGGTCTGGTCCTTGGTGACGATCTTGACGTTGCCGGTGGCCTCGAAATTGGTGATGTTGCTGGCCCCGCCCTGACCGTAGAAGGCCACCACCTTGTCGGCGTTCACCTTGATCTCGGGATGATCGACAAAGACGCTGCCGGTGAAGGTCGCCTGGTGCGTGGCGTCATCGACCACGAAACTGTCGCCAGTGATGGAAATCTTGCCGGTCGGGGTCGGCACTGCCACCGCACTCGCAGCCAGCGCCGGCAGCGCGCCCAAAAGGAACGCCGACGCAATCAACAGGCTACGAATCATGGGGAATCTCCGGGGTCCTCTTCCGAATCCACGGGCAAGGTAACGGTTGCCCGACCAAAATCCCAGTGGTCGGTCTTGGCGTCATAGGCAAGGCTGTCCGAGGTGACCTTCATGCCGCCAGACAGCGTCATGCTCACCTTGCCGGAGGCCATGACGGTCTGTTTCGGCAGGTTGACGACGACGTTCTGCAGCACGCCGGAATTGCCGCGCGAATCACTCACTTCCGCCGTGCCCGGCACGCTCACGACCTGTCCCAAGGTTTCGAACGCCGCCGTTCCCGCCTCGGCGGTCATCTGGCTGCCGTCGGGCTTGGTCAGCTTGAGCAGCGGACGCTGGAGGTCGATCACGTTGAGGTTGCCGATCGAGGCCTGCGCCCCGGCCGCCGAAATCTTGTAGACGTCCCCGTCCGGCATCACCCCCGAATAGGAGGGTGTATCGACCATGACCGCGTCGCCCGAAAAGCGGATCCTGCCGATGGCGAAATTGGCGCCGAGGCTGGCAATGTAGATCTGCAGCACAAACCCCAGGAAAACCAGCACCCCGAGCAATGGCAGGCCGAACCGGAGCCAGGTGATGATCCGGTTGCGGGTCGTCAGCGCCCCATAGATGGCGAGGCGCCGCTCGGCCGTTTCGGTCCTCGCCGCCATCAGCCGGAGCGGTTCCAGCTATGGGCAAAGATGTCGTCCTGCTCCCAGCCCAACAGGTCGAGCTCGATGCGGGTGGACAGGAACTCGAAGCATTTTTGCGCGAGTTCGGCCCGGCCCTCGCGCCGCAGCATCCGGTCGAGATGGCGCTTGAGGTCGTGGAGGTAAAGAACGTCGGAGGCGGCATATTCGAGCTGCGCCTCGGAAATCTTGTCGGCGCCCCAGTCCGAGCTCTGCTGCTGCTTGGACATGTCGATGTTGAGCAGCTCGCGCACCAGATCCTTGAGGCCGTGCCGGTCGGTATAGGTGCGCACCAGCTTGCTCGCGATCTTGGTGCAATAGACCGGGCCGGTTACCACGCCGAACCGCTGCTTCAGGACGGCGACGTCGAAGCGTGCATAATGGAAGATTTTCGTGACGTTCGGGTCGGTCAGGAGCTTGGTGAGGTTGGGCGCCTCGACCAGATCCATCGGAATCTGCACCACGTCGGCGTTGCCGTCACCGGGCGAAAGCTGCACGACGCAGAGCCGGTCCCGGAGCGGGTTGAGGCCCATGGTCTCGGTGTCGATGGCTACCTCGCGGCCATAGCGTGAAAGATCGGGCAGATCGCCCCGATGCAGCCGGATCGTCATGATCGCCCCTTGCTCGCTGGCGCCCCGCGTGTTCAGAAGTGAGCATTCCGGTTCGAACACGCGACGACAGAATTCACGCCGTTGATGACACACCAACCCGGCGTTGGAAAGGCCCGCGCGTTCCGAACCCCGTTGCGACATCCTGCCGGAGCCACCGCATGAGCAGCCCAATTCCCTATTTCGACGGCCATAACGACGCCCTGTTCAGGCTCTGGCGCGACAAATCGGACACCGTGCTGGCCGACTTCCTCAATGGCAGCGAAAAAGGCCACATCGACCTGCCGCGCGCCCGCACAGGTCACTTTGTCGGCGGCCTCTTTGCGGTCTTTTCGCCCTCCCCCAGGGTCAATCTCGGCCCATCTCAGGGCGCCATGAACGTGGCCCTGCCGCCGCTGCTGCCACCGGAAGAGGCATGGGCGGCGGCAAAGGAGCAGATCGCAGTGCTGTTCCGGCTGATCGCCGCCTCGGAAGGGCGGATCGTGCTCTGCAAGAGCGTCGCCGACATCCGCACGGCAATCGCCAACAACCAGCTCGCGGTCGTGCTGCACATGGAAGGGGTCGACGCGATCGACGAAAGCCTCGACCTGCTCGAGGTGCTGTATCAGGCGGGCCTGCGTTCGCTGGGGCCGGTCTGGAGCCGGCCCAATGCCTTCGGCCATGGCGTGCCGATGCAATTTCCCAATTCTCCGGATATCGGCCCGGGGCTGACCGAGGCCGGCAAGCGCCTCGTGCGCGAATGCAACCGGCTCAAGATCATGATCGACCTCTCGCACATGAACGAGAAGGGCTTTTGGGATGTGGCGGAGCTTTCGGATGCGCCGCTAATTGCGACCCATTCGAACGTTCACGCCATCTCCGCCTCGCCTCGCAACCTCACTGCGCGCCAGCTCGACGCCATCCGCGACAGCGACGGCTTTGTTGGGCTGAACTTTGCGACCTCCTATCTGCGCGATGACGGGCAGATGCGCGCCGACACGGGCGTCGAGTGGCTGGTGCGCCATCTCGACGGCCTGATCGAAAAGCTGGGCGAAGGGCGCGTCGGCATCGGCTCGGATTTCGACGGCGCGGTGGTGCCGGCCGCCATTGGCTCGGTCGCGGGGATCACGGTGCTCTTCGATGCCTTGCGCC
>DATJHO010000005.1:0-20018 GCA_035493835.1 Devosiaceae bacterium | reverse complement strand
CATGGTTTTTGCCGCCTACCTCACCACGGCGTTCATGGTCGGGGCGGTGGGTGCCTACCATTTGCTGGCGAGCCCTTCGGACCGGCAGGCGAGAATCATGGTGTCGATGGCCATGTGGATGGCCACCATCGTGACCCCGCTACAGATCCTCGCCGGCGACCAGCATGGCCTCAACACCCTCGAGTACCAACCCGCCAAGATCGCCGCGATCGAGGGGCACTATGAGACAGAGAAGCCGGCAGGGCTGATCCTTTTCGGCATACCCGATGATTCCGCGGAGGCGACGCGCTACGCCATCACGATTCCGATCCTCGGTTCGCTGATCCTGACGCATTCCCTCGATGGCGAGGTCAGGGGGTTGAAGGATTTTCCCAAGGATGCGCGCCCCAACGCGCTCATTCCGTTCTTCACCTTCCGCATCATGGTCGGCCTCGGCCTGCTGATGCTCGCGATCGGCATCTGGTCGCTGGTGCAGCGGCTGCGCCACCGGCTCTTTACGGATCGCTGGCTTCACCGGGCCGTGCTGGTGATGGGGCCAGCAGGGTTCATTGCGGTGCTCGCGGGTTGGTACACCACCGAAACCGGGCGGCAGCCATTTACCGTCTACGGCCTGCTGAAGACGGCCGACAGCCTCTCGCCGATCTCCGCCCCGGCGGTAGGCGCCTCGCTGCTCGCCTTCATCGTCGTCTATTTCATCGTCTTCGGGGCGGGCGTTTTCTACATGCTTCGGCTCATGCGGCGCCGGCCCGAGGCGGGCGAGGAGGAACTAGACGTTGGCCCGACGCGCGCGGCAGGCATCACGCCAGCGCTGCAGATGGCCCAGACGGGAGACGATCATGGAGCTTGACCTCGCAACCATCTGGGCTGGGCTGATCGCCTTTGCCGTCCTCGCCTATGTCGTCCTCGATGGCTTCGATCTTGGCATCGGCATCATGTTCCCGCTGTTCCCCGACAAGGCCGATCGCGACGTAATGACCAATTCGATCGCACCGGTCTGGGATGGCAACGAGACCTGGCTGGTGCTGGGCGGCGGCGCGCTGATGGCCGCGTTCCCGCTGGCTTATGCCGTCGTCTTCCCTGCCCTCTACATACCGCTGATACTCATGCTGCTAGGGCTCGTCTTCCGCGGCGTCGCCTTCGAATTCCGCTTCCGCACCAATCGGGGGCGCTTTCTCTGGGACTGGGGCTTTTGGCTGGGCTCCACGATTGCCGCGTTGATGCAGGGCATTGCCCTTGGCGCCCTGGTGCAGGGCATCCGGATCACGGGCCGCAGCTATTCGGGGGGCTGGTGGGACTGGCTGACGCCGTTCAGCATTCTCACCGGCATCGCGGTCGTGATCGGTTATTGCCTGCTCGGCGCGACCTGGCTCAACCTCAGGACACATGGCGAGCTGCAGGCCAGGGCCCGGCGCATCGCGCTCGCCAGCGGCATCGGCACGCTGGCGCTGATCGGGGTGGTGAGCCTCGCAACGCCTTTCGTGAACCCGGTCTATTTCGCCCGCTGGTTTGCCTTCCCCACCGCCATCTTCTCGGTGATCGTGCCGGTGCTGGTGTTCGCCTGCGCCTATGCGCTCTGGTTCGGGCTGGCGCACGACCGGCATCTGCAGCCGTTCCTCGCGGCGCTTGGCCTTTTCGTCCTCAGCTTTTTGGGGCTCGGGATCAGCTTTTATCCCTATATCGTCCCGGGGACGCTGACGATCGAGGCGGCCGCCGCGCCTGATTCGTCCCTCGCGTTCCTGCTTGTCGGCGCTGCCGTGCTGATCCCGATCATCCTCATCTATACGGGCTTCGCCTACTGGGTATTTCGCGGCAGAATGGACCCGCGCGAGGGTTATCACTGATGGCAAGGCCGGCCCGACATCCGCCCCATCATCAGCCGCCCCTGCCCCAACGGCTGTTGTGGTTCATCGCGCTGTGGCTGGCGGGCGTCGCGGCCGTGGCCGGCGTCGCCCTGATCATCAAGCTGGCGCTGGGGCACTAGCTGGCCTCACCCAGGTGGCGGGGGCTAGTCGGCATAGCCGAAGTGCTTCACCCACTTTTTCAGCATCGCGGTTTCCTTGGTATCGAACAGGAATTTGTAATTCTCCCGCGACGACTGCACGCCGATCGAGAGTCCGCTGCGGACCTTCTTGTAGCTCGGGGTCCTGGCAAATCGCCGATCCGCCGCCTCTACGAACCCTAGGACGGCATCGTCCCAGCCGACCCCGATAAACTCCAAAGTCCGCTCCAGCGTAGGCCGGAAAGATTCGACCAGATCCTCGTAGCGGACATAGACGACGCTCGGATCGTCCTCGAGCGAATGGACGCTGAACCACTGGGTCATGGAGAAATCATAGAGCGCGGCGGCGCCAGCGATGGTCCGAAGATTTTCCATGGCGCTGTTGGGGCCAAAGCTTTGCCTGAAGCAACTGAGCACGACATCGTGGGGATGCCTGATGGAAAAGACATATCGAACCGAAGGCAGCACATTATTGAGAAAAACCGCGTCTGCCGAGGAGAGCGGCATCTTGTCGATACGCATGCTGTCGGCTGACTTTTGCGCCTGCCGATCGAGCTCATCGAAATATTTGTCGCGCGCGGTCTGCAAGAGCGTGGTCGGCACCTGCCCAGTGCTGGGGACAAAGCGTTCGATCCAGCGCGCCATCCGCGAAAACGCCTCGGTTTCCTCGAAAGTCTCGATGCGGGGGTGAACAGCCAGTGCGTTTTCCAGCAGGGTCGTGCCCGAGCGCGGGAACCCGAGCATCATCAGGTGCGACGCACTCCGGGGATCATCCGCCGTCGCCTCGATCTTGTACTGGCTGCGCTGCTGTATGCCTTTGTAAAACGCCCTCGGGTCGAAGGTGGCTTTTTCTATAGCGTTCATGCGCTGGTAGGCGCCGTAGGAATCGCGGAACGAACCCAGGGCATTGAGTGCCTCGCCACGCAGCTGATAATTGAGGGTGTTCAAGCGTTCATTCAGCGCATTGGGTGGCACGCGATCGAGTCGCTTCAGCGCCTCCTTGTGCTGACCCGAATCCACCAGCAGCGCGGCACGGAAAACCCCCGCCTCGGCTTTGTAGACCTCTGACGCTTCGAAGCTCGCGCAGATTCTTTCGACCAGGGTCGCCTGATTGGCGTTTCGCAGCATGGCCAACAATTGGAACGGTCCATTGGGATCCATGGGCCGGACCAGGAGGGAGGCCGCGAAAACCGGAACGGCCGCCCGCCAGCCGCCAAAACGCTCGGCGGCTCTTTCTGCGCTCCAAAGATATTCTGGCGTGCCCTGCGAGAGGAACAGCTCAAGATCGAGTTCCAGCATGCGCTTGTAATCAAGCGCCAGCTCTGCCCGCATCCGGGCCGTCAGCAGCGCATCGAAATCTTCGGTCGGCGTGGCAGCAACCCTTTCGGCGAGCTCATACTCGAACACCGACTTGAAGAAGGGGAAGGCCCGGCGCTTTACAGCGCCACGATGCGCGCTCGCCGCCACGATTTCGGCCTGGTCGGACCAAATCGCCCGCAGCTCCAGCAGTGCGGCCATCGCACCTATCCGAAGCACCTCATCCGATTCCCGCATCAGGCCTTGGTAAAACACGGGCAACCCGCGTCGAAGCAGGGCGAGAAGCCCCAATTGCTGCAGCAGCCTTGCGTCCTGATCAGGGACGGTGACCTTCGTTTCGATAGTTTTTTCTGCTGCCTCGTTCATTCACCGAACTCCGTTTTGCCGACTATCTCCGCGATCGGGCCAGATCGAGGAAGTTTGTAGGTCTGTTTCGTCGGAAAGAAAAATGCCGGACTCCTGGGAGCCCGGCACTGTGTCTAAAGTCAGGCCTACCCGCCCACTACTAGAAGTGATAGTTCAGACCGAGCCGGAACGTATTGTCGGTAAGGTGGATCGAATTGGCGTTGCTGCCAAAGTCTTGGCTGCCAAAGTCGCTGTAGCGATATTCGGCATTGATCGACAGCTGCTGGGCTACCATGAACTCCACACCAACGCCGGCGGTCCAGCCGGTGTGGGTATTGTTGGTGCTCACGCCGAGCAGATTCGCATCGGCATTCGCGAAGGCAACGCCAGCCTCGATATAGGGCAGGATGTTGGCGACATCCACACCAAGACGGGCGCGGATGGAGCCTTCCCAGTTCACCCGGAAGTTGTCGGCCGGGTTATTCGCGAAGCTATCGTTAAGATTGACCCAGTCGATATTGCCTTCGACGCCGGCGACCAGCTGATCGGCGAGGTGGAAGTTATAACCAAGCTGGGCGCCAATCAGCCAGCCATTCGGGCTGGCGTTGTCGTTGAACGCCGGATTGGGATTGTAAGTCAGATTCGAGGTACCCCAGCCATAACCGATGGAAGCACCGATGTAGGGGCCATCCCAATTGGTCGGGGCGGCGACTACGGGCGGCGCGGGCTGCGCCGGAATGCTGAGATCAGCGGCAAAGGCGCCGCCGGTGGAAAAGGCTACCACCACGGCGGTGGTCAGCATCAGTTTGCTAGAAATCTTCAACGTCACCCTCCTAAGCAATTGCAAGTCCAACTGAAACCGACTCAAATGTATCTGGCATTGGTACTTGCTGCTACACGAGGCCACGACTTTTGCCCGATTTGCTGCACAATTTCGCCCTGTTGTGTCCATTTTGCCGCAGGTACCGCCTGCCAAGGAACAACAGCAGTTGTGGGCCAACGTCGTAACATCTTGATATAACAAAATGTTACGGCGCGGCCCGATCAACATCGGGTCACAGATCGGCTGATGTCGGGAAGGGCATGGCGCTTGCTGCCCGTCTCTCAGTAACAGAGATTGCGCGTTAGCGGCGATGCGCCAACAGGCTTGGCAAGACAATTGTGAAGCGTGGCGGCGCGGTCTCTTCCAGAGCGGCGCCGATTCTTCCAGGCTTGGAAGTCGGAATCAGCGCCGGAAGCGGGCGGGGCAGTTATAGCCGATCCTAGTGACTTGAAGCATTTCCGCTTTCCCCGTCATGGCCGGGCTTGTTCCAGCCACCCATGACGCCTCGCAAGTCGGCTCCAGTTATTAGCAGGCAGCGCGGGTCCGCGTTCCAAGCCTGGGGATGACGAAGCAAGGGGGCGACCAAATTCAGACGGCCCGCTGGGAGCACCGCGCCCAAGCGCTCGCGACCTGCGCTTCGATTCAGTCACGTTGGAACATGCTCTAGTTCGGCACGCGCCGCGATCACCGCAATTGTCTTGGCGGGATCCATGTCTTGCTGCCAACCGGCCAGCCGACATGCGATGGGATAACAACCGCCGCTTCGACGCCGGCGCTTCTGTCTCGGACGCAAAGCATCGGGACAAAAAAGCGGCCGACCCTTTTGGGGCCGGCCGCATTACTTCAGTCTGGCTTTCGCCGCAGACTAGAAGTGGTAGTTCAGACCAACGCGGATCGCGTTGTCGGTCGCGCGGACGTTGTCCTGCGTGCCGTAATCGCTGTAGCGGTACTCGACGTTAGCCGAGATCTGGCTGGCGAGCATGAATTCCACGCCGGCGCCGGCGGTCCAGCCGGTACGGGTGCCATTGGTGTAGCCGTCGTTGATGTTCGCGAACGCGACACCGGCTTCCACGTAGGGCAGGATGCTGTCGACGTCGACGCCAAGACGGCCGACGATCGCACCGCTCCAGCTCGAATCCTGGAACTGGTTGTAGTAGTTGTTCCAGTCGATGTTGCCCTGCACGCCGGCCACGATCTGGTCAGCGAGGTGGAAGTTGTAGCCGAGCTGAGCGCCGAGCGACCAACCATTGGTGTTGAACGTGCCGAAGCCAGCGGTGTTGCTGTCGGACAGCTGCGACCAGCCATAGCCAACGGTGGCGCCGATATACGGGCCATCCCAGTTGGTCGCGGCCGGGGCCGACACGACCGGAGCCGGCTGCGCCGGAATGCTCAGATCGGCAGCCATTGCGCCGCTCGACAGAGCCGCAACAGTGGCGGCAGCCAACAAAATTTTCCCAGTCATCTTCATATCTTACCTCCTAGGTAGTGATGCGAATGTATGTCGTCCGCCCCTGAGCCGCCAGCAAAAATGGTCAACTTACCGCAATTTTTGCTTCGTTTGACCCCTGTTGTGTCCTTTTTGCAGCATCGGCTTGGAGGAGGAGCAACCCCGTGAAAGGCGGCCGATTTCGAGAAATTCACCTGCCCGGATTAACCGTCGATGAACAAACCGCTTTCGGCCGCCCAAAACTTAGAAATGGTAGTTAAGACCCGTCCGAACCGTGCTGTCGGTGAGCCCCAGCGACTCGCTGCCAAAGTTCTGGCTGCCGTAGTCGCTGTAGCGGTATTCCGCGTTGACCGAGACCTGGTCGGCCAACTTGAATTCGATGCCGCCGCCGGCGGTCCAGCCGGTCTGGGTATTGCTCGCCGAAGCACCGCCAACCGAGTCGGTGGCGTTGGCAAAGGCGATGCCGGCCTCGGCGTAAGGCAGGATGCCGTCGAGGTCGAAGCCCAGGCGGCCACGGAGCGAACCGTCCCAGTTCCGCTGGACCGAAATGCCGTTCACCGTCCCGCTCTGGTTGTCCCAGTCGATATTGCCCTCGACGCCGGCAACCAGGGTGTCGGCGAGGTGGAAATTATAGCCGAGCTGGCCGCCGAGCAGCCAGCCATTGGTGCTCGACGAGCCGAAGCTCGCCGGCCCGTTGTCGGATGCCGTGCCCCAGCCATAGCCGACGCTGGCGCCAACATAGGCACCGCCCCAATCGGCGGCGGCAGGCGGCTGATATGCCGGCGCAGGCTCCGCGGACAGATCGGCTGCCATCGCGCAACCCGAGAACCCCACAACCGCCACGGCGGCCAGCAGGATTTTGCCAGTCAATGTCATCTCAGCACCTCCTTAGGTGACCACGCTGGGCGTCATAATGCCCAAGCGGCCTTTTCGGTCCAACCCTGAAGGGGGAAAACCACAGCTATCCAATGATTTTAGAAGGGGGCGTTGCAATCCTGCATCGCCCCGGTTCGGGCGCTACATAATTGTCGGAATGTGGCCATCTGAAGGCCACAATTGCGCTCGGAGACCGCCCAACTGGTTGCCAGCCGCATGATCGTGAAGGGAATCGACAGCCGGCCGGCGCCCCGATTTTGGCAGACTGGGAATCGCACGCGGGAGTTTTTCCGGCCCGCCGGCCGCTCCCACTTTCAGCCTAGATCGAGTAGCCGCCGTCCTGCTCGAACAGCAGCTTGTAGAGCTCCTCGGCCAGCGCCGGAGGCTCGTGCTCGGCCCCCTTCAACACGACGTCGGGACGTTCGGGGGCTTCGAAGGGGCTGTCGATGCCGGTGAAATTCTTGATCTCGCCCTTTCGCGCGCGGGCATAGAGGCCCTTGGGGTCGCGGCGCTCGCACACCTCGAGCGGGGTATCGACATAGACTTCGGTGAAGCGGATATCGCCAGCGATCTCGCGGGCCAGCCGCCGCTCGTTGCGGAAGGGCGAAATGAAGGAAACGATGACGATGAGGCCGGCATCGGCCATCAGCCTGGCCACCTCGCCCACGCGGCGGATGTTTTCGATTCGATCCGCGTCCGTGAAGCCGAGGTCCTTGTTGAGCCCATGCCGGACATTGTCGCCATCGAGGATGTAGGCGTGCCGGCCTTCCACCGTCAGCCGCTTTTCGATCAGGTTGGCGATGGTCGACTTGCCCGAGCCGGAAAGGCCGGTGAACCAGACGATCTGCGGTTCCTGCCCATTCAGGTCGGCGCGAACCTGCCGGGTGACGTCAAAATTCTGATAGGAAAGATTTTGCCCGCGGCGCAAGCCGAACTCGATGACCCCTGCCCCCGACGTGGCGTTGGACAAGCGGTCGATGAGGACGAAGGCGCCGGTTTGCCCACCCGCCGCATAGGAATCGAAGGCGATGGGTTTATCCGTCGCGATCGTTACGGTGCCGACTTCGTTGAGCTCGAGGCTCTTGGCTGGGCTTTTTTCGAGCGTGTTGACGTTGGTGCGGAATTTCAGGTCGGTGATCGAAGCGGGCACCAGCTGCTCGCCGATCTTGAGCAGATAGGAACGGCCAGGGAAGGCCGGCTCGTCCTGCATCCAGACTAGCCTCGCCTGAAATTGGTTTGAATATTCAGGGGTTTGCCCAGGATGAACGAGAACGTCGCCGCGCGAAACATCCACCTCGCGGTCGAGCACGAGCGTTACCGCCTGCCCGGCAATTGCCTCGTCAAGATCGCCATCCATGGTGACGATCCGGCTCACCTTGGCTGGCTTGCGCGACGCCGAGACCAGCAGGTCGTCGCCCACCCGCACCGAGCCGGCGGTCAGCGTTCCCGAAAAGCCGCGAAAATCGAGATTCGGCCGGTTGACCCATTGGACGGGGAATCGCAGCGGGGTCGCCACCCGGTCCTCGCCAACCTCGATCGCCTCGATATAGGGAACCAGCTGCGGCCCCTGGTACCAGGGGGTGCGGACCGACGGCCGGAGCACGTTGTCGCCTTTCAGCGCCGAAATCGGAATCGCCTGCAGCGTCTTGAAGCCGAGGGGCTCGGAGAAGGCGCGATAGGCGCTCTCGATCTCGTCGAACACTTCCCGGCTGTAGTCGACAAGGTCGATCTTGTTGATCACCAGCACCACGTGCTTCACCCCGATCAGCGACAGGATGAAGCTGTGCCGCCGGGTCTGCGTCAGCAGCCCCTTGCGCGCATCCACCAGCACCAGCGCCAGCTCGGCGTTCGAGGCGCCCGTCGCCATGTTGCGGGTATATTGCTCGTGGCCGGGCGTGTCGGCGACGATGAACTTGCGCTTGTCGGTCGAAAAGAACCGATAAGCGACGTCGATGGTGATGCCCTGCTCGCGTTCGGCGGCAAGCCCATCCACCAGAAGCGAAAAGTCGATGCCCTCGTCGCCGACCATGCGGTTGCGGCTCTCCTTGCGAAGGCTCGCCAGCTGGTCGTCGAGGATAAGCTGGCTGTCATAAAGCAGGCGGCCGATCAGCGTCGACTTGCCGTCATCGACGCTGCCGCAGGTCATGAAGCGCAGCAGGCCTTTGCCGGTCTGCTGGTCGAGCCAGAGATCGAGATCGGTGTCGGGAGTGGCGACGGCGGAAGCGAGACTGCTCAACTCAGAAATACCCTTCCTGCTTCTTCTTTTCCATCGAGCCCGCTTGGTCGGAATCGATGAGGCGCCCTTCCCGTTCGGAGGTGCGGCTGGCCTGCATCTCCATGATGATCGAGGGCAGATCGCTGGCCTCGGAGCGGATGGCGCCGGTCAGCGGGTAGCAGCCGAGCGTGCGGAAGCGCACGGTTTCTTCGGTTGGGGTCTCGCCGGGTTCGAGCCGGAACCGCGCGTCATCGACCATGATGAGCGTCCCCTGCCGCTGCACCACCGGGCGCGGGCGCGCGAAATAGAGCGGCACGATATCGATCTGTTCCGAATAGATGTAGGTCCAGATGTCGAGTTCGGTCCAATTGCTCAGCGGAAAGACGCGCATGCTCTCACCCGGCGCGAGGCGGGTGTTGAAGATCCGCCAGAGCTCCGGCCGCTGGTTCTTGGGATCCCAGGCGTGCTGCGCATTGCGATGCGAGAAGATGCGCTCCTTGGCGCGCGACTTTTCCTCGTCGCGGCGCGCGCCGCCGATTGCGGCATCATAGCCGCCCGCGTTCAGGGCCTGTCGCAGCGCCTGCGTCTTCATGATGTCGGTGTAGCGTGACGAACCGTGGTCGAACGGATTGACGTTGTTCGCCTTGCCTTCGGGATTGGTGTGCACGATCAGCTGGAAGCCGTGCTCCTCCGCCATCCGGTCGCGGAAGGCGATCATCTCCCGAAACTTCCAGGTGGTGTCGATGTGCAGCAAAGGAAACGGGATGCGGCTCGGGTAAAACGCCTTGCGCGCCAGATGCAGCAGGACCGAGGAGTCCTTGCCGATCGAGTACATCATCACCGGCTTTTCGAAACTAGCCGCCACCTCTCGAAATATTTCGATGCTTTCGGCCTCGAGCAATTCGAGATGGGAGAGCGACTGGGGCATGAAGCGAAGTCCGGACTGACGTTTCCCGCCGGAAATACGCTCATGACGCCCGTGCGACAAGTGTGGCAAGCGCGGGCAAACGAGCACGACCGCAGGACGTTGCGCGTAAGCACCACAGCGGAGTGCGGCTATTTGCCGGCGCCGGGTTGACGCAGCACGCAGCCATAACCGGCCGCCAAGACAGGGAAAAACTATTTCATGGCCGATTGAGCCGGCCAAAGAAGCATTCTGTGATTCCGCAATGATTTGCGGACTACGGACATCCCCCTGCTCTGTTGCTAGCCGCGCATCGGGGCGGTAGCGGGCCCACCGCTGTCTCACCAGCGATAGCCGCGACAATCGGCGTCCTTTCCCGACCAGGGCGAAATGCGCAATTTGCGCCTCTGTTCTCTACGTGTGGCAGCCAGCATCGCGGCGCCGAAGGAGCGACCCCATGTTTGACACGCATGATTCGGCCGAGGGACGCAAAGGCATCCGCGGCCGGCGCTGGACGGCACAGGCCCTGGTGCGTGCAGCCGCCGCTGCCATTTGCCTCGTCTTGCTGCCGCTGTCCGGGACGGCGGCGATGGCCCAAAGCAGCCAGCCACTCACAGTGAGCTTTCCAAGCGCCGACGGCAAGACCAAGCTCACGGGCTACCTCTTTGCGCCGCCGGGCCGGCCGAAGTCGGCGCCAGCCGTGGTGTTGCTGCCCGGCCGTCTTGGCGCCTATTCAGCGCACGCAAAAGATAACTACTCCTCGATGACGCTCGACAGAAACATCCGCACCTGGGCCGATCTATGGGCCGCGCAAGGCTACTGGGCACTGGTCGTCGACAGCTTCGGCCCGCGAGGCTATCCGGAAGGCCTGCCCACCAGCGGGTCGCGGCCGGATGCCATCAGCGAAACCGCCGTGCAACCTCTCGATGCCTATGGCGCGCTCCGCTACCTGCGCGCGTCACCGCGCATCAAGGGAGACAGGATTGCCCTTGAAGGCTGGGGGGGTGGCGGCAGCGCCGCACTCGACAGCATGAGAGACAAATTGCTTCACGGCGCCAGCGCGCTCGACCACGGCCACGGTTTCCGGGCAGCCCTGTCGCTTTTTCCCGATTGCGGCGTCCAGGACCACGCGGACAGCGACTACATTCCCTACGCGCCGGTACGCATTTTCGTCAGCGCTCACGAGGAGAAGGCGACGACCCTGACCTGCGAAAAGCTCGCCAGCACCGCCAGGGCCAAGGGCGGCGACATCGCTGTAACCGTTGCGGACACGGCGGCGCCCCACGGCGCCGCTGATCCTGCGCACGGCCGGCTGGCCTCAGCATCTTCGGCTGCCAACCGGGAAACCCGGCGGGAGGCGCTTGCCTTCATCGAGGCTGCGTTCGGCCGCTGAGAAGCGAGGCATGGCATCCTGCCCTCGGCCGCGGGCGGAGCCGATCGTTGCGCGGGTTGGCCCGCTCCCGAAAATGCGATGTTGTTTGGAGGCTTTGCGCTTGTAGCCGCCCGGAGCGCTCCCTAAAGTCCGGCAACTCAAAAAATTACCTGAAGCGCAATGCCCAAATACGACGATATGCTTTCGGCCATCGGCCACACGCCGCTGATCCGCCTCAACCGCGTTTCCGAACTCACGGGATGCGAAATCTGGGGCAAGGCCGAATTCCTCAATCCCGGCCAGTCCGTCAAGGATCGCGCCGCGCTCTATATCGTCAAGGACGCGGTAAGACGCGGGGCGATCGGGCCTGGCGGCACCATTGTCGAAGGCACGGCCGGCAATACCGGCATCGGCATTGCGCTCGTCGCCAATGCGATGGGTTTCAAGTCGGTGATCGTCATTCCCGATACCCAGAGCCAGGAAAAGAAGGACGCGCTGCGGCTCTACGGCGCCGAGCTCATCGAGGTGCCGGCCAAGCCATACAAAAGCCCCAACAACTACGTGAAACTGTCCGGCCGGCTCGCCGAGCGGCTGGCGCGTGAATTGCCGAACGGGGCCGTCTGGGCGAACCAGTTCGACAACGTCGCCAACCGCCAAGCGCATTACGAAACCACGGGCCCGGAGATTTTCGCCGATACCCAGGGTAAGATCGACGGCTTCATCTGCTCGGTGGGCTCGGGCGGTACGCTGGCAGGCATCGCGATGGCACTGAAGGAACGCAATCCCGATATCCGCATCGGCCTCGCCGATCCCGAGGGCGCCGCGCTCTTCAGCTATTACACCAGCGGCGAACTCAAATCGTCCGGCAGCTCGATTACCGAGGGCATTGGGCAGGGCCGCATCACCGCGAACCTTGCCGAGCTGAAGGTCGATCATGCCTACCAGATCCCGGACGCCGAGGCCCTGCCCTATATCTTCGACCTGCTGCAGCATGAAGGGCTATGCCTTGGCGGCTCGAGCGCGATCAACATCGCCGGCGCAGTGCGCATGGCGCGCGAGCTGGGGCCGGGAAAGACCATTGTCACCGTGCTCTGCGACTACGGCAACCGCTACCAGTCGAAGCTGTTCAACCCGCAATTCTTGAGGACTAGGGACCTGCCCGTGCCTGGCTGGCTTACACAGCAGCCGAGTGTGGAAATCGGCACAGTCACCGAGCCAGAGCCGGCATAAGCGATGGTGGTGTGGCTCGATTTCTTCGCTGCCAACTCGCCACTCCTGACGGCCTTGACGATAATCTTTTATGGCCTTGCGATCATATGCGCGATCCGCGAGGTCATGGTTTCGCGCACCTCGCAGGGCTCGATCGCTTGGCTGCTGTCGCTCATCCTGCTGCCGTTTCCGACGGTGATCTTCTACTTCATCGTCGGCTGGAAGCATTTTGACGACTATGCCCAACTGCAGGCCCGCGGCAGCCGGCTGACCCGCTCCGGGCGCAGTCGCAGCATGCCGCTCGTCGACGAGGACTGCAATCGCAACTGGCCGGTGCTGACCGAAGTGGCGCAAATGCCGTTTCTGGCCGGTAACGAGGCGTCCCTGCTGATCGACGGCAAGGCAACGTTCGATTCCATCTTCGCCGGCATCGACAAGGCCCAGCACTATCTGCTCGTTCAGTTCTACATCGTTCGCGACGATGCCCTTGGCAAAGCGCTCGCTGACAAGCTGATCGCCCGGGCGCAGGCCGGTGTCGCAATCCGCCTGCTCTACGATGACATCGGTAGCGCCGGCCTGCCGCGCACCTATGTCGAGCGGCTGCGGGCGGCGGGCATAAAGGTCTCGGGCTTCAACCATCGTCACCCGTTCCTGCGGCTCTACGGCCCGACGCGCCTCAATTACCGCAATCACCGCAAGATCGTCGTCGCGGACGGGCTCGAGGCCTGGGTGGGGGGGCACAATGTCGGCGTGGAATATATCGGGCAAAGCAAGCGCTTCGGACGCTGGCGCGACACCCAGGTGCATGTGACGGGACCCGCAGCGCTTGCCTGCGCTTTGGTGTTCTCCGAGGATTGGGAATGGGCGACCGGGGAAGCGCTGCCCCTGGCCATCCCCCAGAACGTTGCCCAACCCGGGAATCAGCCGGTCCTGGCGATGCCCACCGGTCCCGCAGATCGCCTCGAAGACTGCGCCATCGCCTTTACCGATGTCATCTCGAAGGCCCGCAAACGCATCTGGATCGTCAGTCCCTATTTCGTGCCCGATCTCGACGTGCGCACGGCGCTCTACGCCGCTGTCCTGCGGGGGGTGGAAGTTCGGGTGCTGCTGCCGCACAAGCCCGATCACCTGATGGTCTGGCACGCGAGCAACGCCCACGCCAATGCCATGGTGCTGCGCGACGTCGCGGTTTACCGCTACCTCGACGGCTTCCTGCACGAAAAGGTCATCCTGGTGGACGACCTGATCGCGGGCGTCGGCACGGTAAACTTTGATAATCGCTCCTTTGCGATCAATTTCGAGCTGACCCTCTGGTTCACGGCCGAGCATATGATCCGGGATGTGGAGGCGATGCTCGAGATCGATTTCCAGAACGCACGGCGCACCACGATCGATGATGTCGCCGCCATTCCGCTTTACATGCGGTTCGTGGGCCAGGCGGCAAAATTGCTTTCGCCCGTACTTTAGGATTCCCCATGACCGAATTCGTCTTCCGCAGCGACAGCTATTTGCAAACGCTCGATGCCGCCGTAACCGAGATCACACCGGAGGGTGGCATCGGGCTCGACCGCACCATCTTTTACGCGACCTCAGGCGGCCAGCCCGGTGATAGCGGCGTGCTCATCGGGCCGGACGGCATCCGCATCCCGATCTCAACGGCCATCCACCCCGAGGGCGACAAGACCCGCATCGTCCACATGCCCGCTGACGGACAGGCGCGGCCGGCGGTAGGCCAGAAACTGACAGCCGAAATCGATTGGACGCGCCGCTACAAGCTCATGCGCATGCACACTGCCCTTCACCTGCTCTCGGTCGTCTTTCCGTTCGCGGTGACCGGCGGCTCGATCGGCGAAGACAAGGGGCGGCTCGACTTCGACATGCCGGAAGTACCGGCCGATCTCGACGCCCTCGAAACGCGGCTCAACGAGATGGTCGTCGCCGACCACCCCATCTCCGCGGAGTGGATCACCGACGCCGAAATGGCGGCCAATCCACAGCTCATCAAAACCATGAAGGTCAAGCCGCCGATGGGCCAGGGACGCGTCCGGCTGATCCGGATCGGCATGGTCGATTTGCAGCCTTGCGGCGGCACACATGTTAGGTCAACCGGCGAGATCGGGCCACTCAAGCTGGGCAAGATCGAAAAGAAGGGCGCGCAAAACCGGCGGGTCAGCCTGCTGTTTGCGTGAGGAGTGATCCTGTTGAGTTGAGGCGCTCGCTCCCCCCAGTCATGGCCGGGCTTGCCCCGGCCACCCATGAGGCCTCGCGCCAAGTCCACCCGAGCTATTGAAAAGCGGCATGGGTCCCCGGGCAAGCCCGGGGATGACGATGTGGCAAGGCAGGCGACCAACTACCGACGCGATGAGGATAGCACGTCGCTGCATGGTCCCCTCCCGCTTGGACATCCTGATTCTGTCGAACTGGATCAGGCCCCGGTCGACCCCCACTTCTACTCGATCGGCGGTGCGAACAGCAGGCCGCCGCGGGTCCAGAGCGCGTTTTGGCCCCTGAGCATCGACACCCCGGTATTGCTGCCGAAATTCCGGTCGAAGACCTCGCCATAATTGCCCACCGCCCGGATGATGTTCTTCATGAAATCCGGCGAAAGGCCCAAGGCCCTGCCGAAAGTCCCTTGAAGACCCAAAATCCTGCGGATGGCGGGGGTCTTGGCGGCGGAAAGCGAGTCGATGTTGTCGGAAGTTATGCCCACCTCCTCGGCGTCGATCAGCGTGAACAGCGTCCATTTGACGATGTTGAACCACTGATCGTCGCCGTCGCGCACCACCGGCCCGAAGGAATCCTTGGAGATGCGCTCGGGCAGGATGACGTTGCTGGCCGGGTCCGGCAGATCGCGCTTCATGGCATAAAGCCAGCTGGCATTGGCTGAAACCGCGTCGCAAAGGCCGGCCCGGTAGGCGATCGTCAGGTCCTGCCGGTCCTCATAGAGCACCTCGGTATAGGGCGCCTGGTTCTGGAAGAAGAAGTCGCGAACGTTGAGCACCTCGTCGCCGCCGTCGAGCACGCAGACGCGCACCTTCGTCAATTCGTAGGCCGAGACGACATTGAGCGACTGATGGACCAGGAAACCCTGTCCGTCGAAGAAGGAGGAGCCGACATAGCTCGCGCCATAACCGCTATCGCGCCGCATCGTCCAGGCCGCATCGCGCGCCAAGAGGTCGACGGCGCCCGTTTGCAGCAGGGCAAAGCGCGAGGTGCCGCTGAGTGGCCTGAAGTCGACCTTGTTCGGGTCCCCGAAGACGGCCGCGGCCACGGCCCGGCAGAAATCGACGTCAAATCCCGACCAGCGGCCATCCTTCTGGTTCTGCTGCGCAAAGCCAGGCAGGGGATCAGTCGAGCCGCATACCAGCTTGCCCCGCGCGCGTACCGTATCGAGGGTGGAAGCGCTGGCGGCCCCCGCCATGAACAACAGCAAGGCGACGGCAAGCAGCGCCCGCAGACTGGCCGCAACAGACAGGCGATGGGCGTGCGGCAAGCGGGGCCTCATGGGTGGCGTCAACATCCTCAACGCACCGGCGGTGAATACTGGATACCGCCGTGATTCCACAGCGCATTCAGTCCACGGGGCAACTTGAGCGGGCTCTCCTCGCCGATATTTCGATCGTAGATGTCGCCGTAATTGCCCACGCCCTTGATGAGTTGGTACGCCCAATCCTTGTTGAGGCCGATTTCGCTGCCGAAGTCTCCCTCCACCCCCAGCAGCCGGCGGACTGATATGTTGTCCGAGCCCAGCATTTCGTCGACATTGCCTTGCGTCACGCCCAGTTCCTCGGCATCGAGCAGGGCGTAGAAGGTCCAGCGCGCGATATCGAACCAGCGATCGTCGCCCTGCCGGATGACCAGGGAGAGCGGCTCCTTGGTGATGAGGTCGGCAAGGATCACGTGGTTGGCCGGGACAGAGAGCGTTGCCCGCACGCCCGCGAGAACCGAGTACGCGGCAGAATAGGCGGCGCAGGTGCCGGCCACGTAGCCGCCCACCGCCGCCTCGCGCCCCCCCATCGGCTCGACCTTTGCCGGAATGTTGTTGGCGTCGAAATATTCGGCGGCGTCGGCCTGGGCGGGGCTGCCGGCCTCGACGCACACCTCCTTGCCGGCGAGGTCGCGCACGGATTTCAGCCCGGAGGCCTTGGTCACGAGAAAACCCTGCCCGTCATAGAACATGGTCCCCACGAATTTCAGGCCATGCTCGGTGTCGGCGCCGAGGGTCCAGGGGATCAGGTCGGCGAGCGCGTCGACCTGGCCGGAAACAAGGGCTGAGGTCCCCCCGCCTGCCTGCAGCGGCACGAACCGCACTTTGCTTGGATCGTTGAAAATCACGGCGGCAAGACCACGGCAATAATCGGCGCCCAACCCAACCCAATTGCCGCCGACCTGGGTCGCTGAAAAGCCGGTCGTCTCGCTACTGGCGCCGCAGATCACGGCGCCGCGGGCCTTGACGGCGGCAAGCGTGTCGGCGCGGGCGCCACCCGCAAGTGAGAGCAGCGCCAGGAGCGCCGCGGCGACCAGTTTTGCCGGCATGCATCCGCCTCGATCGAGCCAACCGGGCAGTGACGCGACCGGCCTATTCGGGTCACATCGCGCGAAAACCGGTTCCCACCTTGTCGCGCGATGCTCTAGAACATGAAAACGACCATTGGCAACCGGCCAAACGCCGCGGTGCGGCGCCAACCCCCGTAGCCGGCAGGTTGGACGGAACTTCAGGCTCGTTTCGCAGGATATTTGCTATGAACAACAAGAATGGCGCAGGCGAGGCGAAACCCTCCGCCGAGACCATCCTCACACACCTTGGCCGCGAGCCGGCCGAGCAGTTCGGCTTCGTCAATACGCCGGTCTACAGGGGCTCGACGGTGGTGTTCGAAACGCTTGCCGAGCACGACGACCCGAGCCAGCCTTATCTCTATGGGCGCGCAGGAAACCCGACCACCACCGCGGTCGAGCGGCTGGTCACCGAGCTTGAAGGCGCCTTTGCCACAAGCCTCCTCCCCTCCGGCCTTGCCGCGATCACGGTCGCGATCCTCAGCGCCATCCAGGCCGGCGATGAAGTGCTGGTGACCGACAGCGCCTATGGCCCGGTACGCGCCTTCTGCGATCAGTTCCTCACCCGGATGGGGGCCAGCGTCCGCTATTACGATCCGCGTATCGGGGCGGGCATCGCGGATCTCCTCACGGAACGCACGAAAGCGATCTGGGTCGAAAGCCCCGGTTCGCTGACCTTCGAAATACAGGACCTGCCGGCCATCGTTGCCGTCGCCAAGCCGCGCGGCATCAAGGTCATGGTCGACAATAGCTGGGCCACCCCGCTGTATCATCACCCTCTGGCGCTGGGCGCCGATGTCGTCGTCCACGCCGGCACGAAGATGTTCGTCGGCCATTCCGATGTGTTGGTCGGCACCGTGTCGGCCACCGAAGCGGCCTGGCCGGAGGTGCTGGCCACGCGTCGGCTGCTGGGCTTCAACACCTCAGGCGACGATGCCTTCCTCACCGCGCGCGGCCTGAGGACGCTGGCCATCCGGATGAAGGAACACGCCGCCCGCTCGATTGAACTGGCGCAATGGCTCGAAGGGCAGGACGGCGTCGAGCAGGTCATTCATCCGGCGCTGTCGAGTCATCCGGACCACGCCCTGTTCAAGCGTGATTTCAACGGCGCGGGCAGCCTTTTTGCCATCCGCCTGACGCCCGGGCCGCGAAAGGCACTCGCCGCCATGATGGACAATTTCCGGCTCTTCGCCATGGGCTATTCCTGGGGCGGCTACGAGAGCCTGTGCCTGCCGATCAACCCCGCCAAGATCCGCACGGCGGTGCCGTGGACCGCGCCCGGTCATATGCTGCGCATCCATGTCGGCCTCGAGGGCCTTGACGATTTGAAGGCGGATCTCGCCGCCGGCCTTGAGCGCTATCTGAGCGCCCTGCCCCGCTGAAGCGGCCGCAACAGCCGCATTGTGGCAACCGGGCGGCGCCGGACGATTCGTCCATCCGGCCGCCGTTCGAACCCCCAGCGACGGTCCGCGAACCAGTTGCGGACCGCATAGGCGCCGAGCGTGCCCAGCACCATGCCGCCCAGGACATCGGTCGGATAATGAACCCCCAGCACCATGCGCGAGGTTCCAATGGCGCAGGCATAGACCAGCCCCACCCAAAACCAGCGCGGCGCGAGAAAGCCCAGCACCATCGCCGCGGAAAACGCCGTAGTGGTGTGCCCCGAGGGGAAGCTCTGGAAGAAAAAATCGTTGAACATCGGATGGAAGCCCAGCGTTCCCACCTGGTCAAAGACCGGCGGCCGACCTCGCCCGACCAAACGCTTGACCAGGTTGGCGACCAGGCCAGGCAATCCCACGCCGACGAAGATGAAGGCATAGATCTCGATCATTTCGATCAGCGCCAGCTTTGGCAGCCGGCGGGGAACAAGCCAGGCGGTAATAGCAGAAACGACCAGCAGAATAGCCGACGGGATCAGGATCCAGTCCGCCTCGCCCCAGCGCGTGACCCAGTTGAAAAACGTCAACACATCCGCCGATTTGGCGGTGATCATCGAGGAGAGGCGGTGATCGTAGATCAGCAGCTTGACGGCCAGGGCGATCACCACGCCCGCGAACAAGGGCCAGGTACGGCGGTTGAGGCCGAACGGCCAGGGGTTTGCAAGTTCGATCATGGCGCGGACATCAGGCGATTTCCTCACCAAGGTCAAGTCTCAGGTCCGGCCATTTTGGCGAGCGCCGGCCCGCTAATCCGGCTTTGATTTTTCGCATCGATGCACTAGTAACTAGGGCAGCATTTTCGGGGTATAGCTCAGCCTGGTAGAGCACCGGTTTTGGGAACCGGGGGTCGAGTGTTCGAATCACTTTGCCCCGACCATTGCTTTCGAGAGGGGGACTGTCGTGCGTGAGTCCTTCTGTCTTCCGCACGATCCGGAAAATCGCTGAAAGCCTCGGATTTGCGGGCCTTTTGCAATACGGCTCCAGGATTTTTGAGAATCCCTTTGTCGCCGACTGGACCTCGGAGCTGCCTACGCCCCGCCCGGCGGCGAGTCGGTGACCAGTCGCAACCGGACTGGGGCAGCATGCTGTTTAGGCGGGGTGACGGTCCTCTCCTCGCTGGATTTGCTGGCGACGCCGCCCTTCGACCACGCTCATGATCACTTCGGCTATCGCGACCGCCTTACGACACCCGAGATCGAGGGCACGGGAATCGAGCCCTCGCCGGGCTCGGGACCGCCGGTCAAGCCCGGCGAGTTCATCCTTGGCTACGATGATGAGCGCGGCCCCGTCCACGGCTTGCCGGAGCCAGCGATCCTGTCGCGGAATGGCACCTTCATGGCCTATCGCCGCCTGGAAGAGCATGTCGGCGCCTTCCGACCGCCAGCGCAACAACGACTTTGACTATGGCAAGATAGACCCGCTCGGCTACGGCGTGCCGCTCGGGGCGCACATTCGGCGGATGAACCCGCGCGACACGGCCGCCAACGTGAACCGGCGCCGCATGCTGCGGCGCGGGGC
>DATJHO010000004.1:0-2324 GCA_035493835.1 Devosiaceae bacterium | reverse complement strand
GAGGACACGAATGACGTTGTTGCGCACGCCGATGGCGACGGGGCTGCGGAGGCTGGCCATCCTGGTGGCGGCGCCGATCTTCTGGAGGAGACGCTTGGCATTGGCATGCCGCTCGGCATTGTAGCTGGCGAGCAGCCCGGGCTTCGCCTCGCCCTTGAGCACGAGGGCGAGCTTCCAGGTGAGGTTGAGAGCATCCTGGATGCCGGTATTCATGCCCTGGCCGCCGACCGGGCTGTGGACGTGCGCGGCGTCGCCGGCGAGGAAGACGCGGCCGACATTCATCGTCGCGGCCATGCGAGTATTGATGCCGAAGGCGCTGATCCACACGGGATCGTAGAGCGGGATGTCGGTGCCGAAGCGATCGTTGACCAGACGCTGCACGTCGTCGAGCGTGGCCGCCTCGGCCTCCTCACGCGTCATTTTCGAGTGCGTGACGATGACGCGCCAGCGGCCGTCGTTCATGGCGGCGATGAAGGCGATGCCATCCTCGGCGAGAAAGGCCACGAACTCACCCGGATCGCGGTCCCATTTGATCTTCACGTCGGCGGTGATCCAGGTCTGGTCGAGCGTCTCGCCCTCCAACGTGAGGCCAAGGCCGGTGCGCACCGTGCTGTGACCGCCATCCGTACCGATGACGTAGGCGAAATCGGCGGCCTCGGTGGTGCCGTCGGCATGGCGTAGGTTTACCGAAACGTGGCCGTCGTGATCGTGAAAACCGATGAGCTCCACCCCGCGCTCGATCGCGACGCCGGCTTCCGACAGGCGGGCGGTGAGCAGGGACTCGGTCTTGAATTGCTCGAGGCCGAGGAGAAATGGATACGGCGACGGAACGTGATCGAACGACGGACGGACGAGCAGAACGTTGCCGCTGCCGTAGATCGATGCACCGTGCACCTTCACGCCAACGGCGAGAAAGTCCTCCACAATGCCGACCCGCTCGAAATGCTCGAGGGTGCGGGCGTGGACGATCGCGGCGCGGGATTGATTCGCCGGCTCGGTGAGCTTGTCGATGATGCGGATGGGAATACCGGCTCGGGACAGGTCGACGGCGGCGCTCAGGCCGACCGGCCCGGCTCCAACGATGAGAATTTGGGGGCGCTCATTCATGGGTCAGAGAAGTGGTTGGAGCCTCTTTGCTCCAGCGCGTGGGTAAAGGCAAGGAGAATGACCGGACGTTTCTGAGCCAAGTGCCGTTAGCGGTCTTTTGGGAGAGGCCCGGCGTCTGAGCGATTGCAGGGGAGACGGGTTTTCTCCTACGGTGCGCTTCCCCCACCATGAACTCGGATTCCCCCTCCCCTTCCCGCGGCTGGCTGGTTGCCCTGGCCGGCTTCGGCATCAATCTCGCACTTGGCGTCCTCTACACCTGGAGTCTCTTCAAGACGGCGATCGAAAAGGAATTCGGCTGGCAAGGCAGCCAGCTCAACGATCCCTATGCGGTCTGCTGCCTGACGTTTGCCTTCACGATGATCGTGGCGGGGAAATGCCAGGACAAGATCGGCCCTCGGCTGACCGCAACGATCGGCGGACTGCTGGTCGGGGCGGGCATGGTGCTGATCTCGACCTCGAACAGTTATGGCGCGTGGCTGCTGGGCTTTGGAGTGCTCGTCGGTCTGGGGATCGGCTTCGGCTACTCGTCGGCGACGCCGCCGGCGCTCAAGTGGTTTCCCCCGGCCAAAACGGGCCTGGTCGCCGGCTTCGTCGTGGCGGGATTTGGACTCGCACCGGTCTACCTCGCCCCTGTGTCGCAGATGCTGCTCGGGAATTTCGGACTCGAGAAATCGATGCTGATTCTCGGCTGCTTCTTCGCCGTGGTGGTGATCGTGCTGGCGCAATTTTTGAAGAATCCGCCGGCCGGATTCCTCGCCGTGGCACCGACCGCCTCACCAGCCATGGGAGCGGTCACGGCGCCGACCGCCGGCGCGACCACCAGGGAAATGCTGCGCAGCCCCATATTCTATGTGCTGTGGCTGACCTATGCGATCGGCGCGGGCGCGGGACTGATGGTGATCAGCAGCGTGAGCGGGATGGCGAAGAAAAGCATGGGCGAGCATGCCTTCATCGCGGTGGCGGTGATGGCAATCGGCAACGCGGGCGGGCGCGTGATCGCGGGTCTGTTGTCCGACAAGATCGGACGCCGCTGGACGCTCATGCTGGTGCTGGCGCTGCAGGCGGCGCTGATGTTCGCGGCGATCCCGATCACGGCGGACAAGTCCACGCTGCCACTGGTGATCGTGCTCCTGGCCACGGCGATCGGCTTCAACTACGGCGCGAATCTGGCTCTCTTCCCGACGTTCACGAAGGACTTCTGGGGGCTGAAGAATTTC
>DATJHO010000003.1:0-37979 GCA_035493835.1 Devosiaceae bacterium | reverse complement strand
GGAAAGCTCATCGGCTCGCGGGTGAGGTCGAAAATCTCGCCGCCATCATTGTCGGGGATTTCTGCCTCGAGCATGCCCTCATTGCCGAGAAGATCGGCCACGCGCGGCATATCCGTCGCGAGGGGCTCGTCCGCCAGCGGCGCCTGGGGCGTGCCGACGCCGCCATCGGCCGCCAGCGCGAAATCGAGCAGGCGGTGGGTATAATCGTAGGTCGGCCCCAGTACCTGGCCGCCCGGGATATCCTTGAACGTCGCCGACACGCGGCGGCGGACCAACATCTTCGAGGTATCGATAGGGTTCGATACGGCGACGCGCGGCAGCGTCGTGCGATAGGCGCGGAGCAGGAAGATCGCTTCGATCGCGTCGCCCTGCGCCTGCTTCAGCGCCAGCGCCGCGAGGTCGCGATCATAGATCGAGCCTTCGGTCATGACGCGGTCGACGGCGAGGCCGAACTGCTCGGAAATCTGCTCGATGGTCAGCTCGGCGAAGGCCGGGTTGCCGCGCCGCTGTTCGGCGATGAGCTTGTGCGAATTGAGGATGGCCTGTTCGCCACCTTTGACGGCTACGTACATTTAGCGCTCCACCTTGATGCTGCGCGGCATGCCGACGATGGCGTTGCCGGTGGCGAAGATCACGTCGACGCCCGTGGGATAGAGTTCGCGGTTGAGGGCCCATTCATCCCAGAACCAGGCCGGCAGGCCGGCGATCCGGGGGGCGATCGAGCCCTTGATGCCGGGGCCGGTCCAGGTCTTTTCCGCACCTTCCGTGAGGGACGGGACCTGGATGATCAGCGTGGTCGACCGATCAGGATACTGGTCGACGCCCTGGTTGAACTCGATCAGGCGCGGCATCTTTTCGGCATCGGCGATGAGCGCGAAGCGCGCCATCTCCGGGTTTCCGACGATGGGCGCATCGCAATGGAAGCGTAAGTGCGCCAGCGCCTCGGGCGAGGCCGCCTTGCCGTCGAGCCAGACGGGCGTTTCGAAATCGGCGAGCGTCAGGCAGAGTGCGGTCGCCGAAAGGCTGAGCGGGGCGGGCACTTCGACCTCACGCTCGAGCGTGAAGACGCGGCCGGGATAGGCGATCGCCGACATCAGCGTGCGGAAAACCGCCTGCGCGTCGAACACCGGATCGGCAAAGCCCGCGAGGAGCTTGGGGGCTTGGGACATGGCACTCATGTCGGATTGGCTCCTCTGACGAGGGTAAAGAACTCGACCTTGGTGGAGGCCGCCTTGCGGCTGCGTTCGAGCCGGCGCTCCTCTTCGGTGCGGCGCAGCGGTTCGATCACCTGGGCCAGCAATCCGTCGCGATGAGCCTCGAGCTGCAGCAGCGCATCAAGCCTCGCCGCAAGCTCCGAATGCTTGCGGTCGCGGCCCTGCACATAGCCCTGCCCGACGGTGCCATCGGCGAGCCGGAGGGCGCAGCGCGTCACGGTCATTTCGCCGAGGTTGAACGCATTGCCGGTGCCGCCCGCGCGACCACGCACCATCACCAGCCCGGGCTGCGGTTTGCGCAGCCATTCGAATTCGAGCGGGTCGGCGTGTGCCGGCCAGACGGCCTCGATATCCGCCCGCCGGGCGCGGGCGAGAATGCCGAGCCAGTTGGCGCGGTCTTTCTGCTCAGTCTCTGAGGGCATGAACTGCGTCCTCCGTTGTTCGAATTCGGTTCCGGTACTTGACCGGGTTAAAGATACTGCCGGCCCGCGACCCAGATGCCGCGGATCACCGGCACGCCGTCGATGATGCGCACGCGCAACACGTCGGCGCGCAGGCCGGCCGCGAGACGGCCGCGATCGGAAAAACCAATGAGATCGGCGGGAGTGGAAGTGACCATGGCCATCGTCTGGGGCAGGGGCAGGCCCTTGCCGGCGAGGATGAACGCCGCGTGCAACAGGCTCGCCGGCACATAGTCGGAGGTCAGCCCGTCGAGCAGCCCTGCGTCGGCGAGTTCGCCGGCGCTGACATTGCCGGAGTGAGATTTTCCAAGCACCACGTTGGGTGCGCCCATCACGTTCTTCATGCCCAGCTCGCGGGCGCGGCGGGCGGCCTCCATCGTGGTCGGGAATTCGCTGATCAAAATGCCGTCGGCATGCGCCTGCTCGACATCGGCGATGGTGGTGTCGTCATGGCTGGCGATGACAAGGTTGCGCGCGCGCCCGGCATTGCCGACCGCTTCCCGGCTCGGCGGCACGTGGGCGGCCTGATGGGCGAGGCGCTCGTCCATGTAGGCGGCGAATTCGTCCTCGCTCCAGACGCGCCCGTTCTTCTTGCGGCGGAATTCGCGGTAGAGCGTCAAATTGTGCCACTGCCGCTGGCCCGGCGTGTGGTCCATCATGCTCAACAGCCGCAAATTGGGATCGTCGATGTAGCGCTCGA
Organism: Devosiaceae bacterium; assembly: GCA_035493835.1. GTDB lineage: Bacteria > Pseudomonadota > Alphaproteobacteria > Rhizobiales > Devosiaceae > DASZTU01. Next base: position 35,604 of record DATJHO010000003.1, on the reverse strand, counting down.
CGAGGGGCAGCAGCCCCGGATCAGAGAGCTCGCAGCGGAAGTGCAAATAGTGGTCGGCCTTCAGCAGGCCCTTGCTCCGCGCATCCGAGACTGCGCCAATGGCGGCGTCCAGCATCGCGGCGCGCGCGCCGCCGCTGTCGTAATCGCCGATCGAGAGGGAATCGAGCACGGTGGTAATGCCGCTGCCGAGCATTTGCCAATCATGCGCCATGACCACAGCGAGCGCGGCGGGCCAGCGCACGCCGGGGCGCGGGGTAAAATGCTGTTCGATGTGGTCGGTGTGGATGTCGACGACGCCGGGGACGAGATAGTCGCCCTCGCAATCGATGGCCGCAGCGCCGACGGACGCGCCCTGATCGAGGGCAGCGATGTGCTGGCCGGCGATGCTGAGCGATCCCTCGACCACCTCATTGGGCAGCACGAGTTTGGCATTGGCCAGCGTCAGAGACGCATCGGTCTTCAAATTGGAGGGATCGGCGACAAAATTCATTTTTCGGGAGCACCGGTTGAGAGGGGCGGGAGCAGCAGGTCGACGCCGGCCTCGGCCAGCGCGGTTTGAAAATCGGAGGACGGCTCGCTGTCGGTCGCAACCGCGTCCACATCGCGGAGCGGCAGGACGATGTGGGCATCGGAGCGCCCGAATTTGGCGCTGTCCATGGCGAAGGCGAAGCGATGCGAGCGCGACTTGACCATCGAGTCGAACTCGGCATGGGCGCGGGTCGGCCCCAAAAAGCCGTGCACCGTGCTGAGCGCGCTGCAGCCAAGCACCGACAGATCGAACAGCCGCTGCTCGAGGGCGCGAAAAGTTTCGTAGCCGCCGACCGCCCGGGTTGCTGGATTTACGTGCCCGCCGAGGAGCGTCACCGTAAAGCCGGGCGCCCCCGAAAGGAGGAGGGCAATATCGATCATGTTGGTGGTGACGGTCAGGGACTTGCTGCTGCGGGCCAATTCCTCGGCCAGCAGCAACATGGTCGAGCTGGCGCCGATAAAGACGTTCATTTCGTCTTCGAACAAGGGCAGCGCGGCACGGGCTGCAAGGATCTTGGCGTCGCGATCGACGTCGAGGCGCTCGCTCACAGGGCGGCGCGCCGTCAGGTCGATCGTGCGCATGGGGGCGGCGCCGCCATGGACGCGGCGTAGCTGGCCAGCCTCCTCGAGGCTTCGGATATCGCGGCGAATGGTTTCCTGCGAAACGCCGAAGCGCTCGGCAAAATCGCCGACGGAGATGACGTCGCCACGGGCGATCAGCGACAGAATGCTCTGCTGGCGGGCGGCGCCGATGGGCGCTCCGGACTTGCCGCGCAGCGATGAACGACTCCGTTCGGTCATGATGAAAAATTCGCTCCATCGGCGGCCCGTCGATCGCCTGATGACCGCCGCGGGCGCCTTTTCCACTGACTCGATGAACGTATAATGACGCTTTCGAGGTGTTATGATCGTTTATGTGGGATTTTGACCGAACGCAAGTGGCAATCGGCCAGGCGCATGTCCGTGGTCCACCCCGGTTTCGGTCACTGCTGAGCCCATCAGTATGAAGAAAGTCCGTGGCGCAGCCTTCATCCCATCGTCCGCCTCCCCCCTTGAAGGGAGGGGGCAGGGGTGGGGTTGTTGCCCGGAGCACTGCTTGGGAGAACGACCCCCACCCGGCTGCCGCCACCCCCCCCCTCAGGGGGGAGGGGAATTTTCGGCACCGCCTTGCCCGCTTAGCTGACCGCTTCGATCTCGGCGTCGGTCATCGTTCCCGGAATGATCGTCACCGGGATGCGCAGGGCATTGGCGCCGCCGTGGGCCGCGAAGGCGGTGACCAGTTCGCCCGGGCCCTCGCTGGAGCGGCTGGCGCCGAGCACGAGGATAGCGATGTCCTTGTCCTCGGCCACCAGCGCTTCGATCGCTTCGGCCGGGCGGCCCTCGCGGATCACTGTTTCGATCTTGATGTCGCCGATTTTTTTGGCGCGGGCTGTGTGGGTTTCGAGCAACTGCTCGGCCTCTTCCACGGCCTCGGCGCGCATCACCTCTTCGACGCCCAGGAATTGCTGGAAATCGGCTGAATCGATCACCGCCAGGAAGACGACGGTGCCGCCGGTGCGTCGCACCCGATAGGCGGCAAACGCGGCCGCGCCAGCGCATTCCTCGCCTTCGTCGATGAGGACAAGGAATTTTCGCTTGTAGTCCTCGACTGTACGCAAGCGGCACCTCCTGAGGAGAGCGATGCCACCATTTTGGCCGTTAAGGCCGGCGTCCGCAAGTTAGCCGAGAAAACCGACGATCCGCCGGACATCCTTCATCGTCGCTTCCGCGATGACGGTGGCGCGTTCGGCGCCGTCGGCCATGAAGCTGTCGATATAGCCGGGATCGGCCATCAGGCGCCGCATCTCTTCGGCAATCGGGGCCAGGACGGTCACCGCAAGGTCGGCAAGCGCCGGCTTGAACACGCCCCAGCCTTGGCCGCCAAACTCTTTTAGCACTTCAGCCTGCGACTTTTCCGCCAGCGCCGCATAGATGTTGACGAGGTTGGCGGCCTCGGCCCGGCCCTCGAGGCCCTGTTCCTCGCTCGGCAGCGGCTCCGGATCGGTCGTCGCCCGCTTCAGCTTCTTGCTGATGGCGTCGGCGTCGTCGAGCATGGCGATGCGCGACTGGTCGGAAGGGTCGGACTTGCTCATTTTCTTGGTGCCATCGCGCAGCGACATGATGCGGGTGGCGGGGCCGGTGATCAGCGGCTCCGTGATCGGGAAAAACGGGTTTTCCAACCCCTGCCCGGCGATCGAGGCGGCAAAATCGTTGTTGAATTTGGTGGCGATGTCGCGCGTCAGCTCTAGGTGCTGCTTCTGGTCGTCGCCCACCGGCACCTGCGTCGCCTTGTAGAGCAAAATGTCGGCCGCCATCAGCGAGGGATAGGCGAAGAGCCCGAGCGAAACGTTCTCGGAATTCTTGCCCGCCTTCTCCTTGAACTGGGTCATGCGCGACATCCAGCCCATGCGGGCCACGCAGTTGAACACCCAGGCGAGTTCTGAGTGCTGGCGCACCCGGCTCTGGTTGTAGATGATCGATTTTTTCGGATCGATCCCAGCCGCCACATAGGCGGCGGCAAGCGTCCGCGTGGAGACGCGCAGGTCGTCCGGCTCCTGCCAGACCGTGATCGCGTGCATGTCGACGACGCAATAGATTGTCTCATGCGTCTGCTGCAGCGGCACGAAACGGCGGATGGCGCCGAGATAATTGCCGAGATGCAGGTCGCCCGAGGGCTGGATGCCGGAAAACACGCGCGGGGTGAAGGGCATAAAATGTCCGATCGGCCTGACTGTCGAGGGGTGAGGCCGTTTACCCCCTCCCCAGCCCACCCCGCAAGGGGGAGGGTGCCGGGCGGCACCAATGTGCGAGACCGGCGAGAACTCAAGACCTCATCCTGAGCTTGTCGAAGGACGAGGTCTCCTGCCTGCTGCCCATGGTTCGACATGCTCACCATGAGGATGGAGATGTTGCGGGCCTGGTGGCCAACCGGTGCGGTTATGCGCCGCGCCGCAGCCGCTTCAGCAGCATCCCCATCGGCTGCGCGCCCGAAAAATGGATCAGCACGAAATAGAGCAAGAAGCCCACCCCGCACAGGAAGGCGAGGGCGATCAGTTGCACGACGAGGTTGGCGTGCGCGGCAAAGAACGGGGCGAGCGGAATGGAAAGGCCCCAGAGCACCAGCGCCATCACTACCGATGACGCGATGATCAGCCCGTGCTTGCCCCAATCGGCGGCCGGCAGGGAAAAATGGCCGCGCCGGTGCAGCCAGATCGCCAGCAGCACGGCATTGGCCCAGGCGGCAAGCGAGGTGGCAATGGCAATGCCCACATGCTGGAAATGCGGGAAGAGGAGCAGCGAGCAGACGATGTTGATGGCCGCCGAAATGCCGGCAAACCAGGTGGGGGTCAGGGTATCCTCGCGGGCGAAAAAGCCCGGCTGCAGCACCCGGATCAGCACATAGGCGGGAAGACCCGCTGAAAACCAGATCAGCGTGTTGGAGGTTTCGATGGTCGCGGTTGCATCGAACGCCCCGTGCTGGAACAGCACGCGCACGATCGGGAAGGCGAGCGCGATCAGCGCGGTTGCGGCGGGCATCGAGAGCAGCATCGAGATCAGCAGCGACTGGTTCTGGGCCGCGTCCGCCTCCTTGTCGCGGCCGCCCTTGAGGTGCCGCGCCAGTTCGGGCAGCAGCACCGTGCCGATGGCGATGCCAATGATGCCGAGCGGCAGCTGATAAAGCCGGTCAGCATAGTAGAGATAGGCAATGGCGCTCGGCGCGCCCGAGGCGATGATGGTGCCGATGAAGATGTTGATCTGGGTGATGCCGCCGGTCATCACCGCCGGCACGGCGAGAACCCAGAAGCGCCGCACTTCGGCGTCGAATTTCGGCCAGTGGAGTTTTGGGACGAAATTTGCGCGGCGGATGGCGGCATAGACCATCCAGAGCTGGGCGATGCCGCCGGCCAACGTGCCGACCGCGATCCAGATCGCCGTCTGGACGTCGGTGTTGTGCCAGAGCACCAGCGGCAGCATGAAGGCGATCATCACGACATTCAGCAGGATCGGCGCGAACGAAGCGGCGGTGAAGCGTCCGAGCCCATTGAGGATCGCCGCATAGGCCGCCATCAGCGACATGCACATGAGGTAGGGAAAGCAGATCCGCGTCAGCAGCACGGTCAGTTCAAACTTGTCGTGGTCGCCGACGAAGCCCGGCACGAAGATCGGCAGGATCCACGGCATGAGGATTTCAACGGCGATGGTGACCGTGGAGACCGCGACCACCAGCCAGCTCATGATCCGCGCCGCCCATAGCCGCGCCGGTTCTGGCCCGTCCTGCTCCAGCTCCTTGGCGAAGAGCGGAATAAAGGCGGTGTTGAACGCCCCCTCGGCGAAGAGGCGCCGAAACAGGTTGGGGAAGCGGAAGGCGGCGAGATAAGCGTCCGCCGCCGGCCCCGTGCCGAGCACCGCCGCAACCAGCGCATCGCGAACGAAGCCCAGGATGCGGCTGCCGGTCGTCATCGCGCCGACATTGATGAAATTGCGGTAGAGGCTCAAAGTTTCTCTCTTTGCCCGAAGAGCGGGTGAGGGGGGAGCCACGAACTCGACATGTGTGGCCTACCCCTCATCCGGCGCTGCGCGCCACCTTCTCCCACAAGGGGAGAAGGAAAGACAGAGAGGGTTGGCAGGGTCTTTGCGCAGGCCATTCAGCCCGCGGCCCGCTGGGGTTCGTCCCCCTGCTGGCCCGGCTGCTCGAAGACCGCGAGCAGCGCCTCGCGAATCTTGCGCTGCCGGAGCTTGCTGGCGATCTTTCGGCCGGCGAGATCGGTGACGTAGAAAACGTCCACTGCCTTTTCGCCATAGGTGCCGATATGGGCCGAACCGATCGTGAGGTTGAGGTCGGAGATGGCGCGGGTGAGCTGGTGCAGCAGGCCCTGGCGGTCGAGGCCGGAAACTTCGATGACGGTGAACTTTTCCGAGATCGAGTTGGAGACCTGCACTTCCGCCGGCAGCGAGAACGGCTTCAGGCGGCGGTTATGGCGGCTCTCCTTGCCGAGATCGATGAGGATCTGCCGCTTGCCCTGCAGCAGCTGCTTGGTGGTTTCGATGATCCGCGTCGCGCGAACTTTTTCGTCCTCATCGGAGGTAAAAGTGCGCCTCAGGCGGAAAGTGTCGAGCGCCGGGCCGTCGCGCATCGAAAACACCTGCGCGCCGATGATCGAGGCGTCGCACATGGTGCAGGCCCCGGCGATCAGCGACAGCAGCCGGGGATGGTCGGGCGTATAGAACGAAACCTCGGTGATCGATTCGAAGGTCTGCACGCGGATAGCGCCGGCAAAGCTCTTGCCGGCCTGGTCGGCGGCATGGACCATGCGGGCGTGCTCGAGCTGCAGCTCGGGCTCGGCCCTCAGCCAGTAATGGTCGAAATGGCGGTCGAGATAGGCTTCCACCTCGGGGGCCGGCCAGGCGGAAAGCTGGCGCCGGAGCCCTTCCTTGGCCTCTTCCACCCGGTTGCGCTGGGAGGCCTGCGAGTGGCCGCCTGAGAGCAGCGGCTCGGTGGCGAAATAGAGCGAGCGCAGGAGGGAGCCCTTCCAGCCGGTCCAGACGCCGGGGCCCACCGCGCGGATGTCGCAAGCGGTGAGGATCATCAAAAGGGCGAGCCGCTGTGGCGATTGCACGATATCGGCGAAGGCCTTGGCGGTCTCGGGGTCCTGGATATCGCGGGACTGGGCCATCTCGCTCATCACCAGATGGTATTCGATGAGCCAGGCCACGGTGTCGGTTTCGGCGGGGGAGAGCCCGAGCCTCGGGCAGAGTTTTCGCGCGATCCGGGCGCCGGCGACCGAGTGGTCCTCGGGGCGGCCCTTGGCGATATCGTGGAGAAAGAGGGCTACGTAGAGGAGGCGGGTGTCGTTGAGATGCGGCAGCAGTTCGTGGGTAAGCGGCAGTTCCTGTTTCAGGCCGCCATTGGCGATCTCGGCCATGATGCCGACCGCCCGGATCAGATGCTCGTCCACCGTGTAGTGGTGGTACATGTTGAACTGCATCAGGGCGACGATCTTGCCGAACTCCGGCACGAATTTGCCCAATACCCCCGATTCGTTCATCTGCCTCAGGATGCGCTCGACCGAGAGCGGATCGGTGAGGATCGAGAGGAAATAGGCGTTGGCCTGGGCGTCGTTCCTGAGGTCGTGATCGATGAGACGGAGCGAGCGGCGGATTTCCTTGATGGCGTCGGGGTGGAACAGCAGGTCCTGCTGCCCGGCAATCAGGAAGCATTTTATTAGATTGACCGGGTTCTTTTCGAACACATCGGGCCGGGCGATGTTGAGCCGGCCGCTGTCGATAACGAAATCCGCCTCGCCCTTGATCTTCACCCGGCCGCGCCGGAACGGCCCGAGCACGATGCCAATGAGATCGGGCGACTTGCCATGGTTGAACTCGAGGCTGGTGCAGAAAATGCGCGTCAGGTCGCCGACATCCTTGGCGACGAGGAAATAGCGCTTCATCAGCCGCTCGACGCCCAGCATGCCGGCGCGGTCGGCAAAGCCGAGCCGGGCGGCGAGTTCGGGCTGCACGTCGAACGTCAGCTTCTCGTCGGCGCGGCCGGTGAGGAAGTGGAGGTTGCAGCGCACCGCCCACAGAAAGTCCTCGGCGCGCTGGAACAGCCGGTATTCGTCGGCCGAGAGCACGCCCTTGTCGACCAGTTCGGCGCCGGTCTTCACCCGGTAAAAATACTTGCCGATCCAGAACAGGGTGTTGAGGTCGCGCAGGCCTCCCTTGCCGTCCTTGATGTTGGGCTCGACGAGGTAGCGGGTATTGCCCATCTGTTTGTGCCGCTCTTCCCGCTCGGCCATCTTGGCGGCGATGAATTCCGGCCCGGTCTTGGGCATTATCTCGTTTTCGAACCGCGTGACCAACTGGTCGAACAGCTTCTGGTCGCCGGCGAGGTAGCGCGCCTCGAGCGTGGCGGTCCGGACCGTCATGTCCGAGCGAGCCATGCGGATGCACTCATCGACCGAGCGGACGGCGTGACCGACCTTTTGGCCAAGGTCCCAGAGCATGTAGAGGATGTATTCGGTGACCTGCTCGCCCCAGGGCGTCTGCTTGTAGGGGAGGATGAACAGCAGGTCGATGTCGGAGCCGGGCGCCAGCGTGCCGCGGCCATAGCCGCCGACGGCGGCGATCGAGATCGCCTCGGCACCGGAGGGATTGTCGACCGGATAGACCTCGCGCACGGCGAACAGGTGGATGGCGCGGATGATCTCGTCCTCCGCTGCCGAAAGGCTTGTTGCGCAGCGCATGCCCTTGCCGCTTGCCCGCAATTCGGCTTCGGCGCCCTCCCGAGCGTGAGCCAGTGTCTGGCGCAAATGGGCGAGCAGGATGGCGCGGGAGGCGGGCGCCCTGGGATCCTCGCCGCCGAGCAGCACCTTTACTTCGGCCAGGAGATCGGGGGCCGTCTTCGGGGTGAAAAGCGGTTTTCGAGGACGGCTATCAGCTTCGACGAGCAGCATCGCGGGCCTTCTTCAACTCATATACCAGTTCGATGGCCTCTCTGGGCGTCAACTCGTCGGGGCGAACAGCGTCAAGCATGTCATGGAGCGGGTTAACGCTGGCCTGTTTCGGCGGCATCTGGTGTGCAAAGAGCGGCAGATCGTCTAGCACACCGGCCGTCCGACCGGAAGAGCCTTGGCCGGCTGCCGAGCGTTGCTCCAGAATGTCCAGCACCTGCCGCGCCCGCCCCAGCACCCGCTCCGGAAGGCCGGCGAGCTTGGCCACCTGGATACCGTAACTGCGATCGGCGGTGCCGGTTGCAACTTCGTGCAGGAACACTACCTCGCCTTCCCACTCTCTCACCTTCATGGTGTGATTGGAAAGACGCCGCAAGGTCTTGGCGAGGCTGGTCAGCTCGTGAAAATGCGTGGCGAAGAGTGCGCGGCATCGGGTGTCGTTGTGCAGCGCCTCGACGGTCGCCCAGGCGATGGAAAGCCCGTCGAAGGTCGCCGTGCCGCGCCCGATCTCGTCAAGGATCACCAGCGAACGCTGGGTCGCGCGATTGAGGATGGCGGCGGTTTCCACCATTTCGACCATGAAGGTCGAGCGGCCGCCGCCGATATCGTCGGAAGCGCCGACGCGTGAAAAAACCCGATCGACGATGCCGATATGGGCGCTTGAAGCCGGCACGAAGCTGCCGGTCTGCGCGAGGATTGCGATCAGTGCGTTCTGGCGCAAAAAGGTCGATTTGCCGCCCATGTTGGGACCGGTGACCAGCCAGATGCTGCCTCCCTCGGGGCCGCCGGACAGATCGGCATCATTGGTGACAAAACTTTCGCGCTCGGCAGCAACCATGGTCTCGACCACGGGGTGCCGGCCCGCCTCGATTTCGAAGGCCAGCGAATTATCGACACGCGGGCGGCAGAACTGCCGGGCGGCAGCAAGGTGGCCGAGCCCGGCGGTAACGTCGAGTTCGGCGAGCGCATCGGCGGTCTGCCGTAGCGCCTCGGTTTCGGCGATCACTGCATTGACCATTTGGGCGAAGACCTTTGCTTCGATCTCCAGCCCCGCCTCGTGCGCCCGGGCGATGCGGCCCTCGAGTTCGGCCAGTTCCGCCGTGGTGAATCGCATCGCGTTCGCCATCGTCTGGCGATGAATGAAACTCTGCTTCAGCGGTTCTTCGAGCAGTTTCGTGCCTTGGGCGGCGGGAACTTCGACGAAATAGCCGAGCACGCCGTTGTGGCGGATCTTTAGCGATCTTACGTCCGTTTCGGCGATTAGCCGGGCCTGGAGTGCGGCAACCACGGCGCGAGTTTCAGACGCGAGGCGGCGCTCGCCATCGAGTCTTTGGTCAAAACCCTGGCGGACGAAGCCGCCCTCCTTGGCACTGAGCGGCGGCTCCTCGTCGATTGCAGCATCGAGCGCAGCCGCAAGGTTTTTGGGCGCAGCGCTGAGCACTTTGCCGAGGGCGGCGAGGCCATCGGGCGCATACGCCAGGTTGCCGAGCAGCACGCCGAGTTCAGTCGCTCCGGCAATCGCTGCGGCAATGGCACGGAGGTCCCGCGGGCCGCCGCGATCGAGGGCGAGGCGGGTGAGCGCGCGGGTGAGGTCGGGCACCGCCTTGAGCGCGCCGCGCAGCTTCATCCCCAATACCGCATCGCCTGCGAGCGCTTCGACATCATCGAGACGGCGATTGATCTCGGCGGCATCGCAAAGGGGCGCGGCGAGCCGTTGTGCGAGAAGGCGCGCCCCAGCGGGCGTCACCGTCTGGTCGATTTCGGCCAGCAGCGAGCCCTGGCGAGTGCCGCGCTGCGTCTGCAGCAACTCGAGCGAGCCGCGCGTCGCCGCATCAATTGCCATATGGGCGGCGCTATCGCCGGCGGTGGGCGGCCTGAGGGCCAGCGGCTTGCCCTTCTGGCTCTCGAAGGCATAGCCGAGCAAGGCTCCAAGCGCCGCGCGCTGGCCGCGCGAGAACGCGGTGGGATCGACCGCCTCCCCGCCAAAACTGCTGCGGATGAGGGCCGCCGCGAGCTCGGAATCGAAGGCCTCGGTCGGCAGCTTGACGTGGGCCGCATCGGGCAGGCGGATATGCGCCTCGGCCAGCATTTCGCGGGTCAATTCGGTGAACAAAAGTTCGGCCGGGTCGATGCGCGCCAGTTCGTCCGCAACCTCCGCGGCGGCGAGATCGATCACCATCGTCTCGCCGGTCGAGATGTCGGCCCAGGCGAGGGCAAAGGCCGCCTCGCCGTGCCGCACCATCGCCAACGCCGCCAGAAAATTGCTACCGCGCGCCGGGAGCAGATCGTCCTCGGTGAGCGTGCCGCGCGTCACCAGCCGCACCACGTCGCGCCTGACCGGCGATTTGCCGCCGCGCTTCTTTGCTTCGGCGGGATCCTCCACCTGCTCGCAGATGGCGACGCGATGGCCGAGGGCGATCAGCTTCTTGAGGTAATCCTGGGCGGCGTGGATCGGTACGCCGCACATCGGGATATCCTGCCCCTGATGTTTTCCGCGTTTGGTGAGGACGATGCCGAGCGCCTGGCTGGCGATCTCGGCGTCCTCGAAGAACATCTCGTAAAAATCGCCCATCCGGTAGAACAGGAGATAGCCCGGATTGGCCGCCTTGATCTCGAGGAACTGCCCCATCATCGGGGTCACCGCCACCGCTGGAACAAGCTCGGCGACAGACTGCTCTGGGTCGAAGGGCACTTGTTCGGTCATCGGCGGGAGTTTTTGGGAGGAAGCGGCCAACCTAGGGGGTTTAGGCCGCGCTGCCAACCGCCTCAGCGGGGTTTTGGACAAGAAGGAGCGAATGCCTGCCGTGGGGCCACCCCTCACCGGCCTGCCGGCCACCCTCTCCCCAGAGGGGCGAGGGTTTTCTTTGGGCATTGCCCGGGCAACATCGTCCCCTCGCCCCTCTGGGGAGAGGGTCGGGGTGAGGGGAGCCCAGCGGCACGGTCCCGCTAATTCAGGCCGACTTATCCACGCCAGCGCTTTCCGAGGAAGCGCCTTCGGCTTTGCCGCCGCCCTTGGAGACGCCGACCATCGCGGGCCGGAGCACGCGGTCGCCGATGGCGTAGCCGGCCTGCACCACCTGCACCACAGTGCCGTCGGGCTGGCTCGGGTCCGGCACCTCGAACATCGCCTGGTGCTTGTGCGGATCGAATTTCTGCCCCATCGCTTCAATGGGGGTGACGCCGTGCTTGGCGAGCAGGCGCTGCATTTCGCGCTCGGTGAGTTCGATGCCTTCGATCAGCGACTTGAGCGAACCTTCGGCGCTGGAGCGAACCTCGGGCGGCAGCACCACCAGCGCGCGCGAAAGACTGTCGGTGGCGGCGAGCATATCGCGGGCGAAACCCGAAATGGCGTAGGTCCTTGTATCGGCGATCTCGCGCTCGGTACGCTTGCGGAGGTTTTCCATCTCGGCCACGGTGCGCAGCACCCGGTCCTTGAGCTCGGCGTTTTCCGCCAGCAGCGCATCGAGCGCGGCTTGGCCAGCCTTCAGCTCGGCCTCGCGTGCCGCGTCGACCGCCCCGGTATCGGGGATGTCAAAGGCCGGCGTCTCGGGGCGGTGCTCGGGCGTATCGTTCTCGCTCATCAATCGTCCATCCATCTAGGGCCGCAACGCCGGCCGATTTTGCCCCGCATATCGGCGAGTTGGGCGAAAAATTCAACCCTCTGTGAGTTCCCGCACCTCTGGCCATGCCCCGGCGACGAGCTACTTCTTGCGCGCGACCATCGTGCTGATGACCTGCGCGGTGTAATCGACGACCGGGACGATGCGCGCATAATTCAGCCGTGTCGGCCCGATCACCCCAAGGACGCCGATGACCTTGTCGTTGGCGTCCTTGTAAGGCGAGAGGATCACCGAGGAGCCGGAAAGCGAGAAGAGCTTGTTCTCCGAGCCAATGAAGATCCGGACTCCTTGCGCCTTTTCGGCATCGCCCAAAAGCTCGATCAGCCCGTCGCGGCTCTCCAACTCATCGAAGAGCTGCCGCATCCGCTGCAGGTCCTCCGACGCCATGGTGTCGTTGATGAGATTGGCCCGGCCGCGAACGATCACGGTGGGCAACGCCCTGTCGCTGCCGGCCGAAAGCGTCGCAAGCCCCGCCTCGACCAGCTTTCGCGTCAGCTCGTCGAGTTCGGCCATCTGCTCCTGGCGCCGGGCCTGCAGGGTTGCGCGCGCCTCGGCCAGCGTCCGGCCGACGACGAGGTTGGCGACGAAGTTAGAGGCCTGGGTGAGGGCGCTCGAGGTGAGGCCGGGTGGCAGCGGCACCAGCCGGTTTTCCACCGAGCCGTCCTCGCCGACGAGAATCGCCATCGCCGTCATCGCATCGAGCCGGACGAACTCGATGTGCTTCAGCACCAAATCGGATTTGCTGGCAATGACCACTCCGGCGCCATGGCTGAGGCCGGAGAGCAGCGTGCTGGCTTCGGTCAGGAGGTCTTCGAGCTTGCCCTCGCGTCCCTGGCCGCCGATTTGCTGGGCGATTGTGGCGCGTTCGCGCTCGTCGACCGCCCCGACCTCGAGCATGGCGTCAACGAAAAAGCGCAGGCCCTCCTGCGTCGGGGCGCGGCCGGCGGAGGTATGGGGGGCGGCAATGAGCCCCAAATCCTCGAGGTCCGCCATGACGTTGCGCACCGAGGCCGGCGACAGGCCGAGCGACAGCATGCGCGACAGGTCGCGCGAGCCTACCGGCGCCCCGGTCTCCAGGTAGCGCTCGACAATTTTGCGAAAAATGTCCTGGCTTCGGGCGTTGAGTACAGCGAGGAAGTCTTCGGGCAATCTGCTCATTGCTGGAAAATCACTGCCGGCTGGTGGCACTGTTCACCATTTAGGCAAATTGCAACGGAATTCAAAGCCGGCCCGCGCTTGTTCCGACTTCGCCTTAGAGTTAAGAGGCGGTTAACGGCTAATTTTTCGAAACGAGTTCCCATGCGGCCTTCCGGACGTGCCCCTAACCAAATGCGCCAAGTGTCGCTCGAGCGCAATGTGGCGCCCAAGGCCGAGGGTTCGTGCCTCGTCAGCTTCGGGTCGACCCGCGTGCTGGTGACGGCCACGGTGGAAACCGGCGTCCCCTCGTGGCGGCGCGGCCAGGGCATGGGCTGGGTGACGGCCGAATACGGCATGCTGCCGCGCGCCACCGGCACCCGCACCCGCCGCGAGGCGAGCGTCGGCAAGCAATCGGGCCGTACCCAGGAGATCCAGCGGCTGATCGGCCGCTCGCTGCGCGCCGTGGTCGACATGGCGCTGCTCGGGGAAAATCAGATCACCCTCGATTGCGACGTGCTGGAGGCCGATGGCGGCACCCGCACCGCCTCGATCACCGGCGCCTATGTGGCGCTGGCGGAGGCCATTAGCTGGATGGATGCCCGCTCGCTGACCAAGGGCAAGGCCCTGCGCGACAGCGTTGCCGCCATTTCCTGCGGCATCTACCGGCAGACGCCGGTGCTCGACCTCGACTATCTCGAAGATTCAGAGGCCGACACGGACGCCAATTTCGTGATGACCGGTTCAGGCAAATTCGTCGAAATCCAGGGCACGGCGGAAGCCGCGCCCTTCAGCCGCGAGGAGCTCGACCAGCTGATGGCGCTCGCCGAGCATGGTATCGGCGACCTCACGGCGATGCAGCAAGAGGCACTGGCCATCCGATGACCGAACCCCTGACCCTCCGCCTCGGCGACCGGCTGGTGATCGCAACCCACAACGCGGGCAAGCTCAGGGAATTCACGGACCTGTTGGCGCCGTTCGACCTCGACCTGGTATCGGCCGGCGAACTCGGCCTGGGCGAGCCGGACGAAACCGGCACCAGCTTCATCGAGAATGCCCGCCTGAAAGCCCATGCGGCCGCCGCCGCTTCGGGGATGATGGCGCTGGCCGATGATTCGGGCCTCTGTGTCGATGCGCTGGGGGGTGATCCCGGCGTCTATACGGCCAACTGGGCCGGCTCGGCCGGCAATGGCGGGCGCGACTACATGGTCGGCATGCGGCGCGTGGAAGATTCGCTGCAGGCGGCCGGCGCCGCCGATCCGGCGCAGCGCCGCGGATCGTTCCGCGCAACGCTCTGCCTCGCCCATCCTGATGGCCGCGAGGCGATTTTCGAGGGTCGCGTTGACGGCACGATGGTCTGGCCGCCGCGGGGAGCCAAGGGTTTTGGCTTCGACCCGATCTTCATGCCTGATGGCTACGACATCACTTTTGGCGAAATGCCCGCCGAGGCCAAGCATTCATGGTCGCCGGGAAAAGTCGGTCTCAGCCACCGCGCCCGCGCTTTCGCCAAATTCGTGGAGGCGGCCATTGCGCAGTAACACCCCGGCTTATCGGGCCCACCCCTCATTCCCCGCCGGACCTTCTCCCACAAGGGGAGAAGGAAATTTCTCGCACCGCCGAGCCACAGCCCCCCTCTCCCCTTGTGGGAGAGGGTGCCGGCAGGCGGGTGAGGGGTCTGCCGCGATCTCGCGCGTGGTGGCCCGCCCATGAACGTCCTCTCCATCCAGTCTGAGGTCGTTTACGGCCACGTAGGCAACTCCGCCGCGCGCTTTGCGCTGCAGCGGCTGGGGCATGAGGCCTGGTGCGTTCCCACGATCATCCTTTCCAGCCACCCCGGCCATAAGGGGTTTGCCGGTGAGGCGACCTCGGCCGCGCTGCTGGGGAAGCTCGTGGACGCGCTCGGCGTACAAGGGCGATTTGCCGAGGCCGATGGGGTGATTTCGGGGTATCTTGGCTCGCCCGAACAGGCCGAGATCGTCGCGGCGACCGTGCGGGCCGTCAAATCGGCAAACCCGGCCGCCAGCTACTGTCTTGATTCGGTCTTCGGCGACGATGGCCGCATCTATGCGCGCCCCGGCGTTGCCGAGGCCATGGCGCAGAATCTGTTGCCACTCGCCGACATCGTCACCCCCAACGCCTTCGAGCTGTCTACACTGGCCGGCCTGCCGGTCCGGGATGCCTCCGAGGGGCTAACGGCAGCTCAGGCGCTACACCGGCCGATCGTGGTTGCGACTTCGGTGCCGCATGAGGGCCGGATCGGCACGCTGGTTGTCGCCGGGGACGAGGCTTGGCTCGCCTCGACGCCAAAGATCGAAAACGCCCCGCGGGGCCCCGGCGATCTCTTCGCGGCGTTGTTCTTTGGACAGACCCTCAACGGACGCACCCCGGCGCAAGCCATGGAGCTCGCCGCGCGGGCTACCTACCACGTACTCGCGCCTAGCGCCGGTGCGCCGGAAATGCGGCTCGTAGCCGAGCAGGATGCGCTCGTCCTGCCCCCGCGCCCGGCGGACTTCCGTCTGGAAAAGCTCGAAACCCGGAGGCTTGCCGTTGGATAAGCTCATGCCGCAACGCGACAAGGCCGGGGTTGCGAGCCGTGGCAACGGGCTCTTCGGCGTCTATGTGCATTGGCCGTTCTGCACCTCGAAGTGCCCGTATTGCGATTTTAACAGCCACGTCCATCGCGGCGCCTTTGACGAACAGGCCTATGTCCGCGCCTATGAGCGCGAGATCGCCTGGTTCGCCGAGCAGGCGCCGGGTCGCACCGTTCAATCGATCTTTTTCGGCGGCGGCACGCCCTCACTGATGAGCCCGGACGCGGTGGGCGCCATCCTCGAGGCGATCGCCCACCATTGGGCGGTCGATCCCAAGGCCGAGATCACGCTTGAAGCCAACCCGACCAGCGTCGAGGCCGACCGTTTTCGTGGGTATCGCGCGGCGGGCGTCAACCGCGTGTCGCTCGGGGTGCAATCGCTCAGGCCCGGGCCGCTTGCCCAGTTGGGCAGGAAGCATTCGGTCGAGGAGGCCGAGGCCGCCGTCCGCCTTGCGCAGTCGATTTTTCCACGCTCCAGCTTCGATTTGATCTACGCACGACCCGGGCAGACGCTCGAGGATTGGCGCGACGAGCTGACCGAGGCGATCTGGCTGAGCCAGGGGCATTTGTCGCTCTACCAGCTCACCATCGAGATGGGCACGCGTTTCTACGACCTGTTTCGCACCGGCAAGCTCAAGATGCCGGACGAGGATCTTGCGGCCGATTTTTACGAGCTCACCCGCGAGCTTACGGCCGAAGCAGGCCTCCCCGCCTACGAGATTTCCAATCACGCCCGGCCGGGGCAGGAGAGCCGGCACAATCTGCTCTACTGGCGTTATGGCGAATATGCCGGCATCGGGCCGGGGGCCCATGGCCGCATCCTCGTCGGCAATGAACGGCACGCGACCGCCACCGAAAAGCTGCCCTTCGACTGGCAAAAGCGCGTGGACCAGCAGGGCCACGGCCTTATCACCAATGACGTGCTGACCTGGGAGGAGGAGGGCGATGAACTGCTGGTGATGGGCCTCCGACTGCGCGAGGGCATCGACCCCCGCCGGTTCACCCAGCTCTCCGGCCGGCACATCTCCGACCACCAGATCCGCGAGCTGAAATCTATCGGCTTCGTCGAGACATTGCCCAACGGCAACCTCCGCGTCACCGAGCGCGGCTGGCCGGTGCTGGATGCGGTGGTGGCGGACCTGGCGGCGTAGAGAGTGACTCAACGAGGCCTCGCCCGATGAGCACCGAACCCACCGCGCCACGCTATTTCATCGCCGGCAGCGCCTTCGAGGCGCCGCCGTTGGCGCCCGGGCTCTATGTGGTCGCAACCCCCATCGGGAATTTGCGCGACATCACCATCCGGGCGCTGGAGACGCTGGCCACCGCCGACCTGGTGCTGTGCGAGGACACCCGGACCTCGGCAAAACTGCTCGACCACTACGGCATCAAAACGGTTCGAAAGCCGCTGCACGAGCACAATGAGCGCCAGCGTGCCGAGGCGATCGTCGCCGATCTGCTGCGCGGCGCCCGCATTGCCTTGATTTCGGATGCCGGCACGCCGCTCCTCTCCGATCCGGGTTTTCCGCTGGTGCGAGCGGCCCGGGCGGCCGGTGTCGACGTTTTTGCCGTGCCGGGGCCCTCGGCGCTGCTTTCGGCGCTGGCGATTGCCGGCCTGCCGACCGATCGCTTTGCCTTTCTGGGTTTTCTGCCGGTCAAGGCGGTGGCGCGGCGGAAGGCGGTCGCGGCGCTGAAGGATCGCGGGGAAACGCTGGTCTTCTACGAATCGCCCCGCCGGCTTGGCGACACGCTGGCAACGCTGGCCGAGGTTTTCGGCGGCGAGCGTGAGGCTGCGGTGGCTCTGGAGCTGACCAAGCGGTTCGAACGCGTTTCGCGCGGCACGCTTGCCGCGCTCGCGGGCGAATATGGTGAAGGAGAAGTTAAGGGCGAAGCGGTGATCGTCGTCGCCGGCGCCGAACCGGCCGAGCCCGCCGAGGAGGATTGGCAAGCCGCGTTGGAGGAAGCGCTCGCCGAGCAGCCGCTGCGGGCGGCGGTCGATGCCGTGACCGAGCGCTTCGGCCTCAAGCGCAAGCAGGTTTACGATGCCGCCCTCGCGCTCAAAGCTCAAGAGTGAGCATCGCCTCCGGGCGGAACGGCAGGGCCGTCGTGCCGAGGCATTTGCGGCGCTGTTCCTGCAGGCGCAGCTTTACCGAATCCTCGAGCGCCGCTTCAAAACCCCGGTCGGGGAGATTGATCTCATCGCCGAACGCTTTGGCACCACGGTTTTCGTCGAGGTGAAGGCGCGGGCTCGGGCCGAGGGCGCCGAAGAAGCGCTTGGCAAGGTCAATCGCCGGCGGCTGGTCCGGGCGGCCGAATATTTTCTCAGCCGCAACCCTGCGCTGGCTGCGACGCCGCTTCGCTTCGACGTGATTTTCCTTGCGCCAAAAACCTGGCCGCGCCATTTGAGGAACGCGTTCGGCGCCTGATGAAGGCTAGCCGATGCACGGCGTCATTCCCGCGCAGGCGGGAATCTCCGTTGCCGGCGGCACCGGAGATCGAAACGGAGACTTCCGCCTTCGCGGGAGTGACCCGGTGGAACAAAGCCAGGCTGGAGCGCCCGAAAAGCAGATGTCACTAAAAGTCGCGGTCCAGATGGACCCTATCGCCTCAATCAACCCCCGGGGCGATTCCACCTTCGCGCTGATGCTGGAAGCGCAGGCGCGCGGGCATGAGCTCGGCTATTATACCCCCGATACGCTGGCGCTGCGCGGCGACACCGTCTCGGCCAACGTCGCCCAAATCGAACTGTTCGACAAACCCAAGGGCGAGCATTTTAGCCTTGGCGAGTTCTCGCGGGCCGACCTCAGCACCTACGATGTCGTGCTGATGCGCCAGGACCCGCCGTTCGACATGAACTACATCACGCTCACGCATCTGCTGGAGCGGATCCACCCGAAAACCTTCGTGGTCAACCCGCCCGCTTCGGTGCGCAATGCGCCGGAAAAAATCCTCGTCACCGATTTTCCCGAGCTGATGCCGCCGACCCTGGTAACGCGCGACCGGGAGCAGATTTATGCCTTCCGCAAGGAGCACGGCAACATCATCGTCAAGCCGCTCTACGGCAATGGCGGGGCGGGCGTGTTCTTCATCCAGGAAGGCGACCACAATTTGGCGTCGCTCTTGGAACTCTTCGAGCTCAACTACCGGGAGCCGTTCATGATCCAGCGCTACCTGCCGGAGGTGCGCAAGGGCGACAAGCGCATCATCCTGGTGGACGGCGAGCCTGTCGCCGGCCTCAACCGGGTCCCGTCGGAAGGGGAAGCGCGGTCCAACATGCATGCCGGCGGGCGGCCGGAACTTTCACCCCTCACCGAGCGCGAGAAAGAGATCTGCGCCACGATCGCCCCGGCCCTGAAGCAACGCGACCTGATCTTTGTCGGCATCGACGTGATCGGCGACTATCTCACCGAGATCAACGTCACCTCGCCCACCGGGATCCGCGAAATCAAGCGCTTTGGCGGGCCGGATATCGCCCCGCTGATCTGGGACGCGATCGAGAAAAGGCGGTAGGCCCCCGCTGCGGCCACCCCTCGTCCGGCGCTACGCGAGCTTGGGCGCGATGCTGTCGCTGCGGTTTGCATCAGGTCGCAGCCCTCCTCCCATCGTCATCCCCGGGCTTGACCCGGGGACCCATGCCGCCTTTCCAATAGCTGTGGTGAACTGACAAGGGCTCATGAGTGGCCGGGTCAAGCCCGGCCATGACGAAGGGGACGTCGAATGTTTCAACTCAAGCGGATCGCGCTCGAGCGCCTGATCAGGGGGATTTCGCGGTCTCAATACCCCGCGTCGCCGCCATAGCCGCCACCGGCCGGGGCGCCGCCGCCGAACGAGATCTTGATGCCGGCCAGGATCGAGTGGCTCGCATATTCCACGTTATAGGGCGGGGAGCCCATGCTGAGCTGGCCGAAGGCCTGCTGGTAGCGATATTCGCCGAACCAGCTCAGCTGGCCGGTGATCGGGCCCGAAACGCCCGCCTTTAGCTGGAAGGCCGGCGCGGTGCTGTCGTCGGCCGATTTGTAGTTGACGTTCACCAGGCCCAGGCCACCCCCGACATAAGGTTTGAAGGCGGGCATGTTGATGTCGATGTTGTAAATGCCATCGACCATGAAGCTGTCGCTGTTCAGCGCGGTGCCCAGGGCGTTGTAATTGGCCGAGCTGTGCATGTAGTCGAGATCGGCGGACAGGCCGGGGATGGTGGTGTCGACGCCGACACTGGCGCCCAGCGAATTGCCGATCCCCAGATCCTGGTTGACGCCCTGGAACTGCAGGGTATCCGGCACCCGCAGCCCGCCATAGGCCTGGATATAGAGACCGGCAAAGCCTGGCATGGCCATCTGCGCGAAAGCCGGCGTCGGGAGCGCGGCGAGGACGAAAAGGGCGGCGAGCTTGCGCATGGGTGGGCTCCGAAAAGAAGGTGTCCCCGCCTAAATGACCTGTCCAGGCTGCGACGAAAACTCAATCTTATCGATTGGCTAAACGCAGCGTTAACGACCTTCCCCGGGTACCGCCCGAGCCTCACCCCCCCACCCCGGCTGTGGATAACCAGCGCGTATTAGTCCTTATTTCACCTTCTCTCAGCTGTGAGTCGCGATAAAGCCCGTCTTGCCTCGATTTCGCCGCGCGTGACACCTTAGCTCCCGAGTGTCCGGGAGTGTTGTGATGAAGTTCGTGATCTATGGGGTCGGTGCCATTGGCGGCGTGCTGGCGGCAAAGCTGGCGCTGAGCGGGGCCGAGACGGTGGGCATCGCGCGTGGGCCGCAACTTGAAGCCATCCGCAAGAACGGCCTGCTGCTGCGCACTCCGCAGGGCGAAGAGACGGTGCGCTTCGAGACGGCCACCGATCCCGAGGAGCTCAAATTCGCGGATGACGACGTCATCATCCTCGCCATGAAGACGCAGGACACGCCGCTGGCGCTGCAGCGGCTTCGGGCGGCGGGCGTGGTCGGCCAGCCGATCGTCTGCGCGCAGAACGGGGTGACCAATGAGCGCTTTGCGCTCCGGCGCTTTCCCAATGTCTACGCCATGACCGTGATGCTGCCCGCGAGCTATGTGAGGCCGGGCGAGGTCAACGCCTTTGGGGCGCCGCATGCCGGCATCCTCGATTTGGGCCGCTATCCGATCGGGGCGGACACGGCTGCCGCCAGCATTGTAGCGGCGCTGACCAAGGCCGGCTTCGCCTCCGAGGTCGACGCCAATGCGATGCAGGGCAAGTACGGCAAGCTGATGCAGAATCTCGGCAACATCGTCGACGCGGCGCTGCAGCCGGGCGATCATGCCGAGATCCTCGAGGCGGCGCGCAATGAGGCCGTGGCGGTGTACAAGGCGGCCGGCATTGCCTGGCGCGACGTCGGCCTGGCCGATCCGCGCCGGCAGGCGTTGCTCCAGATGCAGCCCATTCCCGGCGTCGAGCACGTCGGCTCATCGACCACCCAGAGCCTAGCCCGCCACACCGGCTCCATCGAAACCGACTATCTCAATGGCGAGATCGTGCTTTTGGGTCGGCTCAATGACGTGCCGACTCCGGTGAACGTTTATTTCTCCGGCCTCGCCCAGCGCATGATCGGGGAAAAGCTCAAGCCGCGAAGCATTTCACCATCCGAAGTGCAGCGGGAACTGGCGGTCGCCACCGCGGCGGAACCGGGAGCGTGATCCAGTCGGGCTGAGGCGGTAGAAAATCCTTAGCTCAAGGGAAAAGTGCGGCCAACCGATGCCCCAACTGAGGCGGTCGAAAGTGGAGCGCGAGGAGAGGCAAGAACAGGTCGATCGGGCGCCCCACCCTTGCACCTTCACCCTCATCGCGCTATATAGGCTGTAAATCACTGGCTCTCTTGGAGAGTGGGTGCCGAACGGCCCCGCTCTTTTTTATTGCATCGGACTATGGCTTTCGATCTGACAGAGAAAAGATACATCAAGGAAACCGGGCTCGAGACGCGCATCTCGCGCATCGTCGAGCCGGTTGCCAACGATATGGGCTACAGCCTCGTGCGCGTGAAAGTCACGGCAGAGAATGGCTGCACGCTGCAGATCATGGCCGAGGACGAGAACGGCCGGTTCACGATCGACGACTGCGAGCGGCTGAGCAAGGATCTGTCGCCCGTGCTCGACGTGGAAGACCCGATCGATCGCGAGTACCACCTCGAGGTTTCCTCGCCCGGCATTGACCGGCCGCTGGTGCGGGCCCGCGATTTTGCCCGCTTTATCGGGCATGAAGCGCGGATTGAACTCAATGACCTGCTCGACGGCCGCAAGCGCTTTCGCGGGATCATCAAGGCAGCGGACGCAGACAGCGTCACCATGACGCTGCCCGATGCTCCCAAGGACCAGGATCCGGACCACAAGCTGCTCCTGATCGGGATCGCAGAGGCCAAGCTCATCATGACGGACGCGCTCATCAACATGGCGCGCGCCGACCAGGAAGAACATCCCATCGACGAAGACGAGGAGATCGAGACCGTCGAGCTCGATCCGGAACACACTGACTCAACCGACTCAGAGGAGTTGAATTAATGGCCGTCAGCGCGAACAGACTGGAACTGCTGCAGATCGCCGATGCGGTTGCGCGTGAGAAGTCGATCGACCGCATGATCGTCATCGAGTCCATGCAGGACGCCATCGAGAAGGCGGCCAAGTCGCGTTATGGCGCCGAGACCAATGTGCGCGCCGAGATCAACCCGCGCACCGGCGAACTGCGCCTGTGGCGGCTGCTTGAAGTGGTGGAGAGCGTCGAGGAGCCGGCCCACCAGATCGGCCTCAAGGACGCGCAGGCCAAGAATTCGGCCGCCAAGTATGGCGACTTCGTCACCGAACCGCTGCCGCCGATCGAGTTCGGCCGCATCGCCGCGCAATCGGCCAAGCAGGTGATCGTGCAAAAGGTGCGCGATGCCGAGCGCGAGCGCATGTATGACGAGTACATCAACCGCATCGGCGAGATCGTCAACGGCACGGTCAAGCGCGTCGAATACGGCAATGTGGTCGTCGACCTCGGCCGCGGCGAGGCCATCATCCGCCGTGACGAACTGATCCCGCGCGAAATGTACCGCTATGGCGACCGCGTCCGCGCCTATATCTACGACGTGCGCAAGGAACAGCGCGGTCCGCAGATTTTCCTCTCGCGCACGCATCCGCAGTTCATGGCAAAGCTGTTCATGCAGGAAGTGCCGGAGATCTACGACGGCATCATCACCATTCGCTCGATCGCCCGCGATCCGGGCAGCCGCGCCAAGATCGCGGTAACCTCGTCCGATAGTTCGATCGATCCGGTTGGCGCCTGCGTCGGTATGCGCGGCAGCCGCGTGCAGGCGGTGGTCGCTGAACTGCAGGGCGAAAAGATCGACATCATTCCGTGGACGGAAAGCATCGCCGACCTCGTGGTTTCGGCGCTGCAGCCGGCCGATGTCGCCAAGGTTGTGCTCGACGAGCAGGCCGAAAAGATCGAAGTCGTGGTGCCCGACGAGCAGCTCTCGCTCGCCATCGGCCGCCGTGGCCAGAATGTCCGGCTTGCGAGCCAGCTCATCGGCTGGGATATCGACATCCTGACCGAGCAGGAAGAATCGGAGCGCCGGCAGAAAGAATTCACCGAACGCTCGGCTCTCTTCATGCAGGCCCTTGACGTTGACGAGACGCTTGCCCAGCTATTGGCTTCGGAAGGCTTCTCCTCCGTCGAGGAGCTTGCCTATATCGACCTCTCCGAAATCGCCTCCATCCAGGGGTTCGACGAGGAGACCGCCGGCGAAATCCAGAACCGTGCCGTTGAATATCTGGCGGCCATCGAGCGGGCGCATGACGAGGCGCGCCAGCAACTGGGTGTTGCGGATGAACTTTATGAGATCAACGGCCTCACGGCCGCTATGCTGGAGGCGCTGGGCAAGGACGGCGTCAAGACCATCGAGGATTTTGCGGGCTGTGCCGCGGACGATCTCGTCGGTTGGAGCGAACGCAAGGACGGCGAAGTGAAGCGCTTCGATGGCACGCTCAAGGATTTCCCGGTTTCCCGCGAGGAAGCCGAGGAGATGATCATGCAGGCGCGGGTGAAGGCGGGCTGGGTGGCCGAGGCTGACCTCGCGCCGGCCGGGCCCGAGGCAGAGCCAGAGGCAGAGGCCCAGGAAGGAGCGCCCGCATAAGCGGGCGAGTTCCGGCCCGGTGCCCCGGCCAGACGACCAGATGCGCGAATGCGCCCTCACCCGCGAGAAAAAGCCGGTGGGGGAGCTTATTCGTTTCGTGCTGGGCCCCGACGACCTGGTCGTCCCCGACACGGACGCCAAGGCGGAAGGACGCGGTGTCTGGATCACCCTCGGCAATCAGGCAGTTGCGGCGGCGGCCAAGAAGAATGCCTTCGCCAAGAGCCTAAAGACTAATGTTCTGCTGCCGGATGATCTTGCGGGATTGACCCGACAGCGGCTAGAACAGCGCCTGTTCGGGACGTTGGGCCTGGCCCGCAAGGCCGGCCAGATCGTTACCGGCGCGACCCGCGTCAAGGCGGCGATCGAGGCCGGCGAAATTATCGCACTGCTGACCGCGACGGACGCAGCCCCCGACGGGCGCGACAAGATGCGCACGGTGCTGAAGGGTTATCAGACCCACCGGCCCGAGGGCGAGGCGGGGGATCCGATACCCCATTTCGAATTGCTGAGCGCCGAGCAAATGGGTTTGGCACTCGGGCTTGAAAATGTGATACATGCTGCGCTCCCAAGAGGAGCGGCAGCGCAAGCGGCACTGGCGCGGGCGGAACGTCTGGCCCGCTACATGGCCAATTGAGGGCATCGTTACGAAAGGTCCGCCTCGGATTTTTCGTAACGATGCAACGACCAGGAACTAGAGCCCGCGGGTTGGTCCCACCATCCCCAACCGGCTTTAAACTCGCCAGCGGCGGCGCGAGGACTTCCTCGAACCGGCCGGCATGGCTTTGAATGCTAGGAAGAGACGCGAGTTACATGGCTGATAACGACGACAAGCGCGACGATCACCAGGGGAAGAAGACCCTGACGCTGAAGGGCGCCCCTACGCTGGGGGCACGTCCCGGCATGTCGCGCTCTTCGCGCAGCACAGTGGTGGTCGAAAAGCGCACCCGCAGAGTGGGCGCGCCAAATGCGCCGGGCAGTCACGCGCCCGCCTCGCCCAACCAGCCGCAGCGCCCCTCTTCGCCCCAGAACTACAATCAATCCTCGCCGCGCCAGCAATTGCGCTCGGGCGGGCAGGGGCGCCCTGGCGGCGGGCTGACGCAGGGTGAAAATGTCGCCCGTGAACGGGCGCTGCGCGAAGCGGCGGCCCGCCAGGCCGAGGACGCTGCCCGCGCAGCCGCCGACGAGGCGCGCCGCGCCGAGGAAGACGCGCGCCGCAGGGCCATCCGCGAAGCCGAGGAACGTGAGCGCCAGGCCGTAGCCGCTGCTGCCGCGGCCGCTGCCGCCGCGGCGAACGCGCCTGCCGCCGATACCGCCGTGATCGAGCAGGAGCCCGAGATCCGCACCGTCGCGCCGCGTCCGGCTGCGGCGCCGCGCCGCCCGGCCCCGGTTTCACGCGCCCCGGCCGCGCCCAATCTCAACAATCTGCCGCCGGCCCCGCCGAGCGAGGCCGACGGCCGCCGCGCCCGCACGGCGCCGCCGGTCAACGCCTCGCGGCCCATCGTCGGTGCTGCCGAGCTCGAAAATGCTCGTCGCGCCTCGCGCGCCGCTCCGGAACGTCCGGTCAAGCGCGCCGGCGACGAGAACGCGTTTGCCCGCGGTCGCCTGACCGTCAGCACGGCCGGGGTCGAGAGCGACCGCGATCGTGGCCCCTCGCTCGCCGCCATGCGCCGCCGCCGCGACAAGCAGCGCGGCAAGGTCATGCAGCCGGCGGAAAAGCTCCACCGCGAAGTGGTGATCCCCGAGGCGATCACCGTGCAGGAACTCGCCAACCGCATGGCCGAACGCGCGGTGACGGTGATCAAGATGCTCATGGCACAAGACATGATGCTCAAGATCAACGACATCATTGACGCCGACACCGCCGAGCTCATCGCGACCGAACTCGGCCACACGGTGAAACGCGTCTCGGCCGCCGACGTCGAGCAGGGCCTGTTCGATGCGCCGTCCGAGGACCGGGCCGAGGATTTGACCTCGCGACCGCCGGTCGTGACCATCATGGGCCACGTCGACCACGGCAAGACCTCGCTGCTCGATGCCATTCGCGAAACCAACGTGGTTTCGGGCGAAGCCGGCGGCATCACCCAGCACATCGGCGCCTACCAGGTCGAAAAGAACGGCCAGAAGATCACCTTCCTCGACACCCCGGGCCACGAGGCGTTCACAGCCATGCGTGCCCGCGGCGCCCAGGCCACCGATATCGCGGTGCTGGTGGTTGCGGCCGACGACGGCGTGATGCCGCAGACGATCGAAAGCATCAGGCACGCCAAGGCGGCCGGTGTTCCGATCATCGTGGCCATCAACAAGATGGACAAGCACGACGCCGATCCGACCCGGGTCCGCACCGAGCTGCTGCAGCACGAAGTGTTCGTCGAAACCATGGGCGGCGAGACGCTGGACGTTGAAGTGTCGGCCATCAAGAAGACCGGCCTCGACAAGCTGCTGGAAACCATCCTGCTGCAGGCCGAAGTGCTGGATCTGAGGACCAATGTCGCGGGCCGTGCCGAGGGGCTCGTCATCGAAGCCAAGCTCGATCGCGGCCGCGGCGCCGTGGCGACCGTGCTGGTGCAGCGCGGCACCCTCAATGTCGGCGACATCGTCGTTGCCGGCGGCGAATGGGCCCGTGTCCGGGCGCTGATCGACGACAAGGGGACGCAGAGCAAGTCGGCCGGCCCTTCGACGCCGGTCGAGGTGCTCGGCTTCACCGGCGTGCCGAACGCGGGCGACCGCTTCTCGGTGGTCGAAACCGAAGCCCGGGCCCGCGAAGTCACCGAATATCGTCAGCGTCTGCTGCGCGAAAAGGAGGTTGGCGGCGGCGCCACCAGCCTTGAGCAGATGATGAACCAGCTCAAGGCCTCGGGCATCGCCAAGTTCCCGCTGATCGTCAAGGGCGACGTGCAGGGTTCGGTCGAGGCGATCACGTCCTCGCTGAACAAGCTCTCGACCGACGAAGTGTCGGCACAGCTGCTGATGACGGCGGTGGGCGGCATTTCAGAGTCCGACGTGCAACTCGCCAAGGCGTCGAACGCCATCATCATCGGCTTCAACGTCCGCGCCAACAAGCAGGCGAGCGAGCTGGCGGCCCGCGAAGGCATCGAGATCCGCTACTACAACATCATCTACGACCTCGTGGATGACGTGAAGGCGGCGATGTCGGGCATGCTGAAGCCCGAGCGGCGCGAGACCTTCATCGGCAATGCCGAGATTTTGGAAGTGTTCAACATCTCCAAGGTCGGCAAGGTTGCGGGCTGCCGTGTTACCGAAGGCATGGTCGAGCGCGGCGCGGGCGTGCGCCTCATCCGCGACAACGTCGTGGTGCACGAGGGCAAGCTTTCGACCCTCAAGCGCTTCAAGGACGAGGTCAAGGAAGTGCAGATGGGCCAGGAATGCGGCATGGCCTTCGAGAAATACGAAGACATGCGCGTCGGCGACATCATCGAGTGCTTCCGCGTCGAAAGCATTACGCGCACTCTCTAGTCTCTGCGCGGCACGGCAATCTGGGGCGGCTCCAATGGGCCGCCCTTTGTGTTTGGTAAAGCCCGTATCGGGCCGGGGGGAGTCGCTGCCATGACCGACGCGCCGCTCGCTACCTACCGCTATTCCCTCAATTGGCAGGACGCGCTGGCCTATGAGCGGCTGCCCAAGGATCTGCCGGGGCTGCAGAAGATCACGCTCTATATCTGGCTGGCCCTCGCGGGGATTTTTCTCATTGCGCTGCCCCCCGATATTGCGGGCGAGCCCAACACCCCGCGTTTCTGGTTTACCGGTGCCGGACTGGTGGTGCTGCAGTACCTGATTTTCTTCACCCTTCGCGCCATCACCCGCCTCAATCGCGCCCGGTACCGGTATCCGGCGACGGTCGATGCCGAGTTGAGCCAATGGCCGGAGCGGCTGGAGTATCGGGAACATGACGAGCTGAAGAAAATCCCGTTCGAAGAGATTGGCGCGCTGCTGCCCACGGCGCGGCATCTTTTCATCGCCGCCGGGCCGGATCTGGTCATCGTTCCGGTGTCCGCCTTCGGCGACGCTGGCAGGATGGCGAAACTGGTCGATGCGATCGACGGCTACATGCGCAAGGTGCGCGAAGCTCAGGCGGCGCCCGGGAGCGGTGCGGCCGACAATGGACACAATACAACCCTCGGCAATTGACGCGCCCGCGCTAACGTCCTACCTCCACCCTATGTCAAAAGACCGTCACAAGCCCTCCGGGCCAACTCAGCGCATGCTGCGCGTCGGTGAACTGGTGCGCCATTCGCTCGCCGGGGTGTTCAGCCGCGCCGAGATCGAGGATCCCGCGCTCGAGGGCAAGGTGATCACCGTGCCCGAGGTGCGGATGACGCCGGACCTCAAGATCGCCAATGTCTATGTGATGCCGCTTGGCGGCGCCGGGGCGGCCGAGGTGGTCGAGGCGCTCAACCGCCACAAGAAGTTCGTGCGCGGGCGGATCGCTCCCGAACTCGACCTGAAATTTGCCCCGGACCTCAAATTCTTCGTCGACGACACTTTTGACGCGTATGGCAAGATCGACGCATTGCTCCGCTCCGAGCGAGTGCAGCGCGACCTCCATGCCGAGGACGACGACGAGCCGAACAGCGATTGACCATCGCCCCTCCCCCTTGAAGGGAGGGTAGCGGTAGCCGGGTGGGGGGGCGTTCCCACCGGCTCAGTGCTTGCGGCAACAACCCCACCCTTGATCCCTCCCCCAAGGGGGAGGGAGACGATGGACCTCATGGAACAAGCAAAAAAACCAAAGCGCGACATCTCGGGCTGGCTGGTGCTCGACAAGCCCTACGACATGACCTCGACGCAGGCCGTGGGGAAGGTCCGCTGGCTGTTCGGCGCCAAGAAGGGCGGCCACGCCGGCACGCTCGATCCTTTGGCGACGGGCATTTTGCCAATCGCGCTAGGGGAAGCGACGAAGACCGTGATGAACGTGCAGGACGGCGAAAAGCTTTATCGCTTCACCGTCAAATGGGGCGCGCAGACGGCGACCGACGATGCCGAGGGCGACGTCGTCGCCACCAGCGACGTGCGCCCATCACCTGAGGCGATCAACGCCTTGCTGCCACGCTTCACCGGCGATATCATGCAAGCCCCGCCGGCCTTTTCGGCGATCAAGGTCGCCGGCGAGCGGGCCTATGATCTGGCGCGTGCCGGCGAAGCCGTCGAGCTCGAGCCGCGCCCGGTCACCATCGAGAGCTTTGTTCTCACCAGCCATGACGGCGAGTCGTCGACCTTCGAAGTCGCCTGCCAGAAGGGCACCTATGTGCGCTCGCTCGCGCGCGATCTAGCGCTGGCCCTCGACACCCGCGGGCACGTAATAGAGCTGCATCGCGCCGCCGTCGGACCGTTCACCGACGCCATCGCGGTCAATCTCGCCGCCCTCGAGGCGGCCGCACCGGAGGATCGCGACAAGCTGCTGCTGCCGGTGGCCTCCGCCCTCACCGGCGTGCCGGAGGTGCGGCTGTCAGCACCAGAGGCGGCGGTCGTCCGCAATGGCAATCCGGTGCTGCTCGTTGGCGCCGGCGCCCCAATCGAGCTCGATGAGGCCTGGGCCAGTTGCCGCGGACAGGCGATTGCCATCGGCTATGTGGCGCAGGGCCAGTTCAAGCCGAGGCGGGTCATTCTGGGCTGAATTGATAGCTGGGAACGCTTCCAGGAAAAGTGGCTACCACTCTTCCGGCTCGGAAACGCGACACAACAAAGGATTGGAGACCGTTCAGCGTCTTCCTGAAACGATGAACGGCTCTAGCCGGCGGCAAGGCTGCCGTGCATGAACGAGCCGCGCTACCCGCACAATTGTTTTTGCGCTTGGCATCGCGGATCGTCTATCGTTTCGCACGACGCATTCGGGGCGGACCGGACGCATGGCGAATTCAAAAGGGGCTGGCGGGCCAAAGACGAAACGGCGTGCACGCCCGATCGTCTATTATCTGGTAGTGCTGGCGCTGGTGGCGTTCGTGCCGGTGATGGCGTTCGCCGCGGTGCTGCTGCAGCGCAACAATGAGGCGCAGCAGGAAATCGTCCAGACGCTGATCCTGACCACGACCGAGGCCGTCGGCCAGGCCGTGGACCGGCAAACCGATGGCACGGTCACGGCGCTGAAAGGTTTTTCCAGCGCCCCCATGGCGAGCGAGGAGGATCTCCGGCAGCTCTATTATCGCGGGCAGTCGGTGTTGGCAGGCACCGGCACGTTTCTCTCGCTGGTGGATGCCAATCTCCATTTTGTCTTCAACACGCGCCTTCCGATCGGCACCGCGTTGGGAGAGGCCCCAAATCCCGAGGCGATCAGGCGCGCGCTCGATACCGGCCAGACGATCATTTCCAATGTCGTCTATTCACTCAGCGCCCAATCCTGGGTCGTGCCGATCTATATGCCGGTCAACCTGCCGGGACGGGGCAAATCGGTGCTGGCGATCAGCCAAAGCGCCAGCAATCTCGCCTCGATCCTGTTGACGCGGCAAATGCCCGATGGCTGGCGCCTGGCCCTTGTGGATACGCAGAACAACGTGATCGCTGCTTCGCCCAATGCCGGCCTGCAGCAGGGCAGTGCCTTCTTCATTCCGCGGGCGCCCGAAGCGGAGGGCCAGCGGCGCTGGCGCCATGTCAGCCGGGGCGATGAGAGCTACGTGACGATCGACTCTACCTCGACCGATACCGGCTGGCGGGTCGCCGCCTGGGCGCCGGCCGCCTCGGTCGAGCGGCCGCTGAGCAACTCTTTGCTGACGCTGATCCTGGGCGGGCTGGTCATCGTCGCCACCGCGACGCTCGCCACCTTTTTCCTCTCGCGCGAGATCTCGCGGTCGGTCCGCGGGCTGGCGCGCGATGCAAGGCGCCTGGGCTCCGGCGAAGCGGTGCCGGCGCGCGATTATCCGATCAGCGAGATCGGGGAGGTGGCGGGCGCCATCTCCCAGGCCGCCAAGCAGCGCCAGGCGGCCGAGACCGAAGTCCGGTTCTTGATGCGCGAGCTCGCGCATCGCAGCAAGAACCAGATGACGGTGATCGCCGCCATGGCCAAGCAGACCGCGCGCGGGGCCGAATCGGTGCCCGAATTCGTGCAAAGCTTCGAAAAGCGCATTTTTGGTCTCGCCCGCTCGACAGATCTGCTGCTCGCCAACGGCATTGCCGGCGTTGATCTCGAGGAATTGCTGACCTCCCAGATTGGCCCATTCTGTCCGCTCGACGGCGAGCGCGTGGAACTCGATGGGCCATCGGTGCGGCTCAATACGCAGGCAGCGCAGATTCTCGGCATGGCCGCTCATGAACTGGCCACCAACGCCGCCAAGTATGGCGCCTTCGCCACCGATGATGGCCGGCTCGAGCTCGCCTGGCGCAAGACGGACGATGGCTTGGCGCTGGTCTGGCGCGAGCGGGTGAAGGCCCTCGCTACCCGGGCTGAGCGGCGCGGCTTCGGCACCACGGTGCTCGAGAGCATGGTGGGCACGTCCCTCGCCGCCGAGGTCGAGCGGATCCTGCATGCAGACGGCATCGAGTGGCGCTTCGTCATCCCGCTGGCGAGCCTGGATCCGAGCGGCAGGGTCGAGCCCGGCCACGGCAAGCCAACCCCTTAGGCCGAGCCTCTGCTGTTCCCTTGCGCAACTGGCTTGCGGGGAGAAAAAACTGGCAATTATGGCGATCATCCCCTATATCGGCCCGCAGGTGCGGAGCTTTTTGCCCACGTGCCGTTAGCGGCTCCCCCTGGACGACATCCCGGAGGGTAGCGACCCGATCCCCGACAATTCGAAAGGATGTTCGATGTCGATTACGCCCGAGCGCAAAAGCGCGCTGATTCAGGAATATGCGACCAAGAAGGACGACACCGGTTCGCCGGAAGTGCAGGTCGCAATTCTCTCCGAGCGCATTGCCAATCTCACCGAGCACTTCAAGACCCACGGCAAGGACAACCATTCCCGCCGCGGCCTGCTGAAGATGGTTTCGACCCGCCGCAGCCTGCTGGATTACGTCCGCAAGCACGACGAGGCGCGTTACAAGACGCTGATCGAACGGCTCGGCCTGCGCCGCTGACCGAGGCGTTCGCCCGGAGCGGACGGACGATCCCGGCAAAGCCGCAGAATTGACCTTTGGTGCGGGGTACGCCCCGCGCCCGGCCTCCGAAGTTGCATGACGCAGCCCGGAGGCATTTGCGTAGGCTGACAAGACTACGCGGAGCATGGCGAGATCATCAGCCGCTCATGGCGTCCTGGGGCGCCCCATTCGGAGAGCTGAGCGGCTCATCGTCTTGTCCATGTTCCGCAGCCCTGACGACCGGGGACGCCCAAGGCGCCGCCCGGTCACAACTGTCAGCGCGGAAACCGTGCCGATTTTGGGCGGCGCTTGCACATGGGGTGCGGGCGTTCGCGGGCACACCGGATGCGTTCACGGGGAACTACGCCCCCCGCGTTCCCGCGCATCTCGGCAGAATGGAAAGCTGAAAACAATGCCCATCAATTTCGATCACCACAAGGTCGAGCTAAACTGGGGCGGCCAGCCGCTGACGCTCGAAACCGGCAAGGTAGCCCGCCAGGCCGATGGCGCCGTGCTGGCGACCCTCGGCGAAACCGTCGTGCTCGCCACCGTGGTTTCCGCCAAGGAAGCCAAGCCCGGCCAGGACTTTTTCCCCCTGACCGTCAACTACCAGGAAAAATACTTCGCCGCCGGCAAGATCCCGGGCGGCTATTTCAAGCGCGAAGGACGCCCGACGGAAGCCGAGACGCTGACCTCGCGCCTCATTGACCGTCCGATCCGCCCGCTCTTCCCCGAGGGCTACAAGAACGAGACCCAGGTCATCGTCACCGTCCTCCAGCACGACATGGAGAACAATCCCGACGTGCTGGCGATGGTTGCCGCCTCCGCCGCGCTTACCATTTCGGGCATTCCCTTCATGGGCCCGATCGGCGCCGCCCGCGTCGGCTATGTGGACGGTCAATACGTCCTCAACCTCGCCGTCGACCGCCGCGCCGACAGCAAGCTCGACCTCGTCATGGCCGGCACAGCCGACGCCGTGCTGATGGTCGAATCCGAGGCCAAGGAGCTGTCGGAAGAAGTGATGCTCGGCGCCGTCATGTTCGGCCACGAAGCTTCGAAGAAAGTGATCGAGGCGATCATCAAACTCGCCGAGCTGGCCGCCAAGGACCCGCGCGACTTCACCCAGCCGGACCACTCGGCGCTGGAAGCTCAAGTGCTGGCCTTCATCGAGGAAGACCTGCGCGCCGCCTACAAGATCACCAAGAAGGAAGAGCGCTACGCCGCGGTCGACGCCGCGCGCGCCAAGGTCAAGGCGAATTATGCGCCCAAGATCGAGGCCGGCGAGGTTTCGGCCGAAGAGCTTGGCGAGGTCGTGCATAACCTCCAGGCCAAGGTCGTGCGCTGGAACGTGCTCGACACCGGCTATCGCATCGACGGTCGCGACCTGAAGACGGTCCGCCCGATCGTCGCCGAAGTCGGCGTGCTGCCGCGCACCCACGGCTCGGCCCTGTTCACCCGTGGCGAGACGCAGGCGCTGGTGGTTGCGACCCTCGGCACCGGCGACGACGAGCAGTTCATCGACAGCCTCGAGGGCACGCAGAAGCAAAACTTCCTGCTGCACTACAATTTCCCGCCCTACTCGGTCGGCGAGACCGGCCGCATGGGTTCGCCCGGCCGCCGCGAAATCGGTCACGGCAAGCTCGCCTGGCGCGCCATCAACCCGATCCGCCCGTCGGTCGAGCAGTTCCCCTATACGATCCGCGTGGTCTCCGAGATCACCGAATCGAACGGCTCGTCCTCGATGGCCACCGTTTGCGGCACCAGCCTTGCGCTGATGGATGCGGGCGTGCCGATGGAGCGCCCGGTTGCCGGCATCGCCATGGGCCTCATCCTCGAGGGTGAGAAGTTCGCGGTTCTGTCCGACATCCTCGGCGACGAGGATCACCTCGGCGACATGGACTTCAAGGTCGCCGGCACCGATCAGGGCGTCACCTCGCTGCAGATGGACATCAAGATCGCTGGCATCACCGAGCAGATCATGGAGATCGCCCTCGGCCAGGCCAAGGAAGGCCGCATCCACATCCTCGGCGAGATGGCCAAGGCGATCACGGCCGCCCGCTCGCAGGTTGGCGAGTTCGCCCCGCGCATCGAAACCATCCAGATCCCGACCGACAAGATCCGCGAAGTCATCGGCACCGGTGGCAAGGTGATCCGTGAGATCGTGGAAAAGACCGGCGCCAAGATCGATATCGAGGATACCGGCGTGATCAAGGTGTCGTCGTCCGACGGCAAGGCGATCGAAGCGGCCATCAAGTGGATCAAGTCGATCACCGACGAGGCCGAAGTTGGCGCCATCTACCAGGGCACCGTGGTGAAGACCGCCGATTTCGGCGCCTTCGTCAATTTCTTCGGTTCCAAGGATGGGCTGGTGCACATCTCCCAGCTCGCCGACCAGCGCGTCAACAAGACCACCGACGTGGTCAAGGAAGGCGACAAGGTCTGGGTGAAGCTTTTGGGCTTCGACGAGCGCGGCAAGGTCCGCCTCTCCATGAAGGTCGTCGACCAGGCGACCGGCAAGGAAAAGACCGAGACGGCTGAGCCGGCCGAGTGACGCCAGCTTCGTCCTGACGGACGGACATTGATCGAAGGCCCGGATCAGCGATGATTCGGGCCTTTTGTTTGCCCGGCCTGAAGGATTGGAAGGGGGTGCGCCTGGATTGCGCGCCTTCGGTGCCGATCAGCTCTTGCATGACAAGAATATTCTGCAGCTCTCATATCGAGCACCGAACAGACGTTAGCGGTTCAGCGTCACCGCCAAGACCGCCTTGAAGTCGGCATCGCCATAGGGTTTTTGCAGCAGCGGCCGGTGCCGGTGCCGGGCAGCAATGTCGGCGGAGGTGAGACCGGTGCAGAACAGGAACGGTATGTCGCGCGCCGCCAGCGCATCGGCGACGTCATAGGTTACCCGGCCGTGAAGCCAGACGTCGAGAACCGCATAGTCAATGCTCCCGGCGCTGGCGAGGCGCAACGCCTCCTCCGGGTCGCGGCAGGCATGAATGGTGGTCGCGCCCTGTTCGCGGGCCAGGTCCTCGAGCATCAGAGACAGCAGCCCGTCATCCTCAAGGATCAATACTGCCCCCGAGCGGCAGGCCGCTCCAGAACCTTCGGAATCGTGCTGGGGTTGGACTCGCATCCCGAAACCTATCTTGCGAGAAACAAAACTGTCGAGGAAATATGGAGTTAGCTGGCTAGGGAGGCTGCACCGCCGGCTCAAGATGAGGAGATTGCTCATTTTCGTGTTGCAACAAAGGAGTTGCTGGCGCATTTTGAGACAAATGAGTAAGTGACTATGGAACTATCGCCATGTCTGAGAAAACCGCGAAAGGCAATGCTCTGCTTCGTGGGGAGCGGCTGCAGATCATGCTTGAAACGGGCGAGCTGACCGCCCTTGACGATTTCCGCTTCGCCAACCGCCTGCCGAGCCGCGCCGCAGCCGTGCGCGAGCTGCTGCGGCGTGGACTCGCCGCAGAAGGCTTTGCCATCGAGCGTCCGGGCGGGCCATCGCGCTCCTTCGGCGTTCTCGACGGTTCGGAGAGCTCGGCGGACGGGGCCGACGGGGAATGACGGGTATGTGAGGGGCCGGCGCAAGACCTCTTTCATCGACAAGCTCAGAATGAGGTCTTGCGCTTCGGACCGTTCCAAGTGCGGCAGTGCCTGGTTGTTGCACCAACTTGAGCATGCCGGGACCCCGGCGCCCCAAAAGCCCTGATGGTGAGCTTGTCGAACCAGGAGGGCGGCCATCGCCGGACACCCTCCCGCTTGGGTAGAGGGAGCGGTTTGTGCCTAATTGACGTTCGAAGGATTGTTCCGAAGCGGTGAGGTCGGAAAAGGACTATTCGCCGGCGCTATTTTCCACCACATTGGCAGCCGCACGGCGTGCTTCCTCGACGCTCGCAAACATCTTGCCGTCGAGCGGAAACACTGGCAGGCGAACCGCCATAAAGCGGAAGCCGTCGGCCAACGGAATCACAACCCCCTGGGGCTGGCCGGCAACATCAATGGCGATTGGCTTCTGCGGCGCAGGCCGCGCAACGATATGCTGCATTTATTAAGTCTCCGGCGGCAAGTCTCGTCGGACGGCCGCAACGTAGCAGAACTGTGAG
>DATJHO010000002.1:0-18221 GCA_035493835.1 Devosiaceae bacterium | reverse complement strand
GCCGCTCTCGAGGCGGTTCAACTGACGGAAAAGGCGGATCAATGGCCGGCGCGCCTTTCCGGCGGCCAGCGCCAGCGCGTTTCGCTCGCCGCGAGCTTCGGGCCGTTGACCGCTTAGGGCAATGTCCGCATGGTGAATGGCCGGGTCGAGCAGATCAACCAAGTCCCACGCGGCCTCAAGGATTTCGCTGCGAAAAGCCGAATGCGCGGCCAGGGCACGCCCAGATGCAATCGTGCGGGTAGAGTGGCGAGCCGGCGCAATCACCGATGTTAGAGAGCCGACTATGGGCGCATTCCGGATGTGGCTCGGAGCGGCCCCAAGGAAGGCCGAGGTGCTAAATGGCCCCGGCGACGGCGAGCCACAGGAATGACAGGGCGGTCACGATGAGCTGGGTCGATGGTATTCACCGCGACTTGCTGGCTTCCTCAAGGTCGTCCCCAAGACCGGGTTCCTGTTCCCCGAACTGACACCCGGCGGTCCCGACGAGAAGCGACAGATGGAAGAAGCAGGCTTCGCTATTGCTTGGGATGCTGCAATTCGTAGTTGATCCGAGGCTGGTCGCCTAGGCAGCCCCCCCTTGATCAGCGCCGGACCGTGGCCGGTCGCTTCAACTTCAGTGAGCTTGGCTGGTCACCCGCCAAATCACGTTGCCAACATCATCGGCCATCAGCACGCTGCCGTCGTTGGCCAGGGCAACCCCGACAGGGCGACCGTATGAGGCCCCCTCGTCCGGCGACAGGAAGCCTGTCAGCAAATCGCTTGGTGATCCTGCCGGCTGCCCGTCAGCGTCAAACGGCACGAACACCAGCTTATAGCCCGAGAGCGTACTGCGGTTCCACGACCCGTGCTGGCCAATGGCCATGCCTTGGGAAAGGCCGACCAACGTTCCGGCGGGCAACCAGCAGAGTCCGAGCGAGGCAGTATGGCCGCCAAGCGCATAGTCCGGGGCGATGGCTCGCGCAACCGACTGCGGATTCTGCGGCACACGATCATCTATCGTCTGCCCCCAATAGCAGTAAGGCCAGCCATAGAAGCCGCCGTCGCGCACTGAGGTCAGATAGTCGGGCGGGGTTTCATCACCGAGACCGTCTCGTTCATTGACTACGGTCCAGAGCGCCCCGGTAACCGGCTCCCATGCCATCCCCACGGGGTTGCGAAGCCCGGACGCAAAAATGCGGTGCTTGTTCGTTTTCAGGTCCAACTCGTGGATGCAGGCACGGTTTTCTTCCTGTGCCATTCCGCCTTCGCCAATATTGCTCATTGAGCCCACGGAAACGTAGAGCTTCTTGCCGTCGCGGCTGAGGATGAGGTTCCGCGTCCAATGCCCGCTGGCCTTGGTCTCCATCACCTTCCGTCCAGGCGCCGTGAGGCGGGTCTGCCCGTTCACATAGGGAAAAGCCCAGACTCCGTCGGTGTTGCCGACGTAGAAGGTGTTATCCAGGAGCGCCATGCCAAAGGGCTGGTTCAATCCCTCCAGAAAAATCTCCCGGATCTCGGCGACCCCATCCCCATCCGCGTCGCGCAGCAAAACAATGCGATTCGGACTCTCGCCTAATGCCCCCGCGCGTCGCATGGTGGCGATTGCGGCAAAGTCGAAAACGCCCTTGGCCGGGCCGGCCAGCGTGAGTGCCTCGGCGGCCAGCACATCGCCGTTTGGAAGCACATAGATCTGGCGCGGATGCTTAAGCCCGCTGGCAAATGCGTTCACCTTGAGCCCCGGACCGGCAATGGGCGTCTTGCCGTCGGACCACCCCCTCGCTGTTGGCATTTTCAGGGCTGGAATGGACTGCGGCCGAGCTGCTGGTATCGCCGGCGATGCGCCGTAAAGCGGCAGCAGCGGCCCACCGCTCGGCTGCTGCATACGAATAGCTGCGGCGCCGATCAGTGCGACCGCACGCGCAAGAATATCGGATAGGCTCATGATTTCCCCCATTTGGCGCCGAAACGTTGCGGGCTGGCAACATCAAGCGCGAGACATCTTAGCGGCTATCCTGCCGCAGTCCTCGTCTGGCGAATATCGATGATCGCTCGAGGGCGCCTTCCGGAGTTGGTAGCAAGCGGAAGGGCGGCCTTGGAGCGAAATTTGGGCAGAAGCGACACTCTTGCCCGGCCGAAGGATGAAAGCGCAGCAATCAAGTACCTGTGGCCGCTGAAGAAGACGAGGTTGGTTTCAAAACTGCCATCGAGGATTGCCAAGTGCAATCGCTTTGTCGGGGCTACTCTTCGAGCTTCAACCGAACGGATGACTGGTCACTTTGCGAAGGCCAAGCTAGCAAGATGGGCATGGATTTCGTCTCAGCCTTGGCACCGAAACGTAAGCAAAGGCCTCACAGATGCTAAGGAGAAGCCTCGCAGCGCTCGTTCCGGGAACGAGGGCTGCATGATATTCCTGACCACCCAGCCATTATGGCTTGCCGGCTTCTGCCTGGTTGTCCTGCCGACGCTGCTGTGCATGGCCGGCCCGATTGTGATCCGCCGCTACGTGGCATTGGACCAGCTCCGCACCAACAATGAAGTCGCCGGCTTCACATTCGCGACGGTAGGCGTGCTTTATGCCGTTCTTCTTGCTTTCGCCGTGATCGTCGTCTGGGAGAAGTTCAGCGAATCCGAAAACACTGTCGCCCAGGAAGCGGGAGCCGCAGCGAGCCTCTACCGCCTCGCCGATGGGATCGGTCGCCCCCCCGGCGCCACACTGCACGACCGGCTGACCGCATACCTCAACGGCGCGATAAACGAGGAGTGGCCGGCCATGGCGCATGGCGCGGCCAGCCCCGCCGTTACACTTGCGCTGAACGACCTCTATCAGCCGATCCTGGCCTTCAGTCCGGTTGACGCCCGGGATAGCGAGCTGCTGTCGGAAACGGTGCGCCAACTCGACCTGCTGACCCAGTCACGACGCGCCCGGTTGGTCGTCGCCTCCGGCATCGTACCCGGCGTACTGTGGATCGTGCTCTTTGGCGGCGCCATCGTGACCATCGGTTTCACCTTCTTTTTCGGGACCCGGAATGTGCTGGCGCAGGCACTGATGACCGGTGCGCTGAGCCTGCTGATCTGGTCCGGACTGCTGATCATCGTCGCCATCGACCACCCCTTCGCAGGCTCGATTCGGGTCAGCCCGGAAGCCCTGGCGGCGGTTGTCGAAGACTTTAGCAAGTGAAGGCCGGGCAGTCCGCGTCTACGATCGGCATGAATGTCCGCTACCAGGAATGTTCAAAATGGCGAGCAACGACCGGGATGGGCGCTAATGTACCTCCAAAGATTCCCCCACATTCTGAGACCATTTGCACTGTTCCATGATACCCTTTCGCGACATATCCAGCTCTTGCCAGATACTTCGCGAACTAAAGACTGCAAGGTATTTGCCTGAAGGCCCGGCCCGTGCTTAGCTCGACTTCGCCGCCTCCAAGAATGCCTTGAGACATCGGGCAGCGACTACCCTCACGGATTGAAACATGCGTGAAGACGGGCAGGAGCACAGAATGATGGATCTCGCTGCAGCCGAGGACGATGCCTCCTTCGCCGATCTGGTCCGGCTGCAGAACGTCGACAAGTATTTCGGCGCCGTGCATGCCCTTCGGAACGTCAACCTGCGCATCGGCCGGAACGAGATCGTCGGCCTGATTGGCGACAATGGCGCCGGCAAGTCGACGCTGATCAAGACCATGACCGGCGTGCTGAAGCCGACTTCCGGCCGCATCTTCATCCGCGACAAGGAATTGAGCCTCGCCGACTACTCCGTGCAGATGGCGCACGACCTTTCGATCGAGACCGTCTACCAGGACAAGTCCTTGGGCGAAAAGCAGCCGCTTTGGCGCAATTTTTTCGTCGGCCGCCAGATCGCCAACCGCTTCGGCTTCATCGACATCAAGCGCGAAAAGGAGTTGGCGGCCGAGATCCTGATGAAGTCGATCGGCTTCCGCGGCGTCGGGATTGGCGTGGATGCCACCGTCAAGCAGCTATCGGGCGGCGAGCGGCAGGGCATCGCCATCGGCCGCGCCATGCACTTCAACGCCGATTTGATCGTGCTCGATGAACCGACAGTGGCCCTCGCCGTCAAGGAAGTGCGCAAGGTTCTCGATTTTGTGCGCAGCATCAAGGCGGCCGGCAAGGCCTGCGTCTACATCGAGCACAATCTGGCGCACGTCCATGCGGTGGCCGACCGGCTGGTGGTGCTCGAACGCGGCGCCATCGTTGCCGAGATCACCCCGCGCGACATGTCGGTTGCCGACCTGACGGAGTTCTTGATCGACCTGCAGCAGAAGCACTGAAGATGGCAAAGCCCGAAATAGAGCCCGCCACGTCCCGACCGACCATCCTCTCCCGCCTCGAGGGGCTGCCCATCATCGCCGTGTTCCTGGTGCTTCTCATCGTATTCATGGTGCTCGCGCCAGAGGTATTCCTGTCGCCGAATATCTACACGACGTTCCTGAGCACCCTGCCCCCATTGATGCTGCTCGCCATCGGGCTGACCTTCGTCATCGGCGCCGGTGAGATCGACCTCTCCTTCCCCTCGATCATTGCCTTTTCCGGCTTCCTCTTCGCCGTCACCATGAAGGAAGGCAGCGCCTGGTTCATTGGCCTCCTCACCTTCCTCCACGACAGTGGCTTGTCATTCATCACCGTTGCGCCGGACGCCGATTTCACCAATTGGTTCGGCTGGATCGGCGTTGTGCTCGCCCTCCTCGGCGGCCTGCTCGTTGGCTATGTCAATGGCGTCCTCGTCGCCCGCGTGGGCATTCCCTCCTTCATCGCAACGCTGGCGACGCAGTTTTTCTGGGCCGGCCTCGCAACCGTGCTGTCGGGCGGGAAATCCTATGCGCTGCGCGGCGCCAGCGACACCTCCGTCTGGCAATGGCTGGTGGGCCGGCCGCTCGCGGGGTTCGATGGGCCATTCTGGACCACGCAATTGCCGCTGCAGGCGCTATGGACCGCGA
Source organism: Devosiaceae bacterium (assembly GCA_035493835.1). Taxonomy (GTDB): domain Bacteria; phylum Pseudomonadota; class Alphaproteobacteria; order Rhizobiales; family Devosiaceae; genus DASZTU01. The sequence continues at coordinate 13,287 of DATJHO010000002.1, read as the reverse complement.
TCATCGTCGTCTTTCTCTGGTTCATCATGAACCGCCATCGCTTCGGCGAGCACATCTTGTTCCTGGGCGATTCCAACGATGTGTCGCGCGTCGTCGGCATCAATGTGGAGAAGGAAAAGATCCGCCTGTTCACGCTGATGGGCGGCCTCGCCGCCCTTGCGGCGATCTTCCTGACGCTCGAGAACAAGAATTTTTTCGGCAACCAGGGCCAGGGCTATCTGCTGCTCGCCATCGCCTCCGTACTGATCGGGGGCACCTCGATCTTTGGCGGCCGCGCCACCATCGTCGGCACGGTGTTCGGCTGCCTCGTCGTCATGATCGTCGAACCGGGGCTGGTGGCCACCGGCTCAACCGGCGCCTGGGTGCTGACCATCCGCGGGCTGATCTTCCTGATCGCCATAGTGTTTTACCTCTACGTCGACGAACCGGCGCGCCGCCAGGCGATGTTTGCGCGGCTGCGTCAAAGGCTGGAATTCGGCCGGGGCAAACCGGCCGGGAAAGAGCTCACCGGCCGCGTGGCCGGTAGAGACAACAAGGGAGAGGGAACATGAAGACCAATCTGCTTCTGCTCTGCGCCGTAGCGGCACCCCTGATGCTCGGGACCGATGCCGCATCGGCGCAGACTGCCGAGCCCACGCCCGGCAAGGGCATGACGATCTATATGCAGATGGGCGGCAACCCCGGCGATGGGGCAACGCTTGCCCGCCAGACCGGCGCCTCCGCCGCAGCGCAGGCGCTCGGCGTGAGCAAGCTCAACGCGCAGTTTTCTGCCTGGGCGCCCGAAACCATGGTCAGCCAGTTCAAGGAAGCGCTGGCGGGCAAGCCCGACTGCATCGTGATCATGGGCCACCCCGGTTCCGACGCCTTCCACGATCTGGTCAAGCAGGCGGTCGACCAAGGCGTCATCGTCACCGATGGCAATTCGCCGCTGACGCCCCTTCAGCAGGAATTCGGTCCCAAGGGTTTTGGCTATGCCGGCGTCGATCTCTATCAGGGCGGCTCACTGACGGCGCAGCAGATGATCGACAGGGGCAAGCTCAAGGCCGGCGACGAGGCGATGGTCTATGGCGTCTTCAGCCAGGCCGAACGCGGTCAATCCGAAAAGGGTCTCGCCGATACGCTGGAAAAAGCCGGCTTGAAGGTCGATCGCCTCGAGATCAGCCAGGAGGTCAACAGCGACACCACGCTCGCCGTGCCGATCCTCACCGCCTATATCCAGAGCCACCCCACCCTCAAGGCAATTGGCACCCAGCATGGTGGGGTGACCGGGCAAATGGGCGAAATCCTGCAGAAAGCCGGTAAGAAGCCGGGCGAGATTGTCGTGGGCGGTATCGACCTGGCGCCGGCAACGATCGACGGGCTCAAGTCGAAATACGTCTCGGTGACGCTGGACCAGTTGCTCTACCTTCAGGGCTTCATGCCGGTGCTGCAGTGCGTGCTGAGCAAGAAATATCTGATGCCCGGCCTCAGCATCAACACGGGCGCGGGCGTCGTGACCCCCGAGACCATTGCCCCGCTGACCAAGCTGATCGACGCCGGGTACCGCTGAGATCGGAGTGCTCCAAGAATCGATCTGGCGGGAGGCGCCCTTCAGATTTGCGTGCTGGCCTCTGCTGGACGCAACTACAACGAACGATCGCGCACCCGGCGCACGACATCCGAGCTGACATCCGAAGCGATCGCGAGTGGGGCACGAGCCGCCGCTTCCGGCCTTGGGTTGCCGAGCGGAAGGGCGGCAACCCATTGTCGGACCGGTAGTTTTCGGATGAATAGGAAGGCAAGCAGACATCCCCACGACTGGGGATTTGGGCTCGTATGCTGGTAAGACCGCGGCAGCTATTGCTTGAAGTGTCGCGTTAGCGCGTGCCAAGAGAGCCAAGGGCCTCGGAGGTCGCGGTCCATTGTCCTTCGGATCTCCGTTGCTCTCCTGACCCCAGGGATAAGGGACGGCTGGCATCGCCAGGCAGGGCAGGGCCGCTGACCTGCGCGAACGCTGTGGATCTAGCATGGTTGAAGAAATCGAAGGGCAATCGACCTCCCAGCACGGCACGGTAGCGGAGGTTTTTCGCGTCTTTCTGAAGCTCGGGTTGACGTCGTTTGGCGGCCCGGTCGCCCATCTCGGCTATTTTCGCGACGAATTCGTGGTACGGCGGAAATGGCTGGACGAACACGCCTATGCAGACCTCCTGGCCCTCTGCCAGTTCCTGCCGGGACCTGCATCAAGTCAGGTAGGCATGTCGCTAGGCCTGAGCCGGGCCGGCTATGCGGGCGCGTTGGCCGCCTGGACGGCCTTTACCCTGCCCTCGGCGATACTCATGGTCCTGTTCGCCTTCAGCGTCGATCAGCTTGGACCAACTCTCGGATCCGGCTGGCTGCATGGCCTGAAGGTCGCGGCCGTGGCGGTCGTTGCAGTGGCGGTGCTGGGCATGGCCCGTACGCTGACGCCCGATCGGCTACGCGCTAGCTTTGCGGTGGTCGCGGCCGCCCTGAGTCTTATCGTGCCGAATGCTGCCAGCCAGATCGTCGCGATTGCACTCGGTGCCCTGGCCGGCATGGTACTGCTTCCCAGGGAGCAAAGTGCACCCGACGCGCACCTGCCACTCGCCATCGGACGCCGGACCGGCGCGATTGCGTTGGTGGCCTTCTTTGTTCTTCTCGGGGGGCTGCCGCTGCTGGCGTTGGCGACACACGATCATGCGGTTGGTCTGGCCGACGTATTCTACCGCTCGGGCGCCCTAGTCTTTGGCGGCGGGCACGTCGTGCTGCCACTGCTGCAGGCTGGCGTGGTGCAGCCCGGCTGGATCAGCAGCGACGCTTTCCTTGCCGGCTACGGTGCCGCCCAGGCGGTGCCCGGACCGCTCTTCACCTTTGCCGCCTATCTCGGCGCAGCGATGAACCTCTCGCCGAACGGTGTTGCCGGCGCGGCGCTCTGCCTGGTGGCGATCTTCCTGCCCTCATTCCTGCTGGTCATCGGCGTGCTGCCGTTTTGGAACCAGCTGCGCCGCCACCCGCTGGCGCGGACCGCCTTGCAAGGGATCAATGCGGCCGTCGTCGGGCTGTTGCTGGCAGCGCTCTATGACCCGGTCTGGACGGTCGGCATCGGCAGCGGCGCCGATTTCGCGTTGGCAGTCGCCGATTTCGTCCTCTTGTTCATGTGGCGAACCCCACCCTGGATTGTCGTGATGGGGAGCGCCATCGTCGGGGCGGCGATCGCCTCTCTTTGAGCCTCGGGAATTGGCCCGCTTTGGGCCGACAATCATGGCGCGAACCAGATCCTCGCGATGCCGGAGGGGCTCGACGTTGCCTCCAAGCACATGCAGCGGAACGGCGAACAGAAACAGATTGCCGCCAAGCGCATGAATCTGATGCGGGAGCCGACGTTCAAGCCCGAACAGGGTCATGCCGTCGTGCCTCATGACGAAGCCGGATGAGATCGAAGTCGACGCCGGCCCGCGCATCCTCGGCCTTATCGAGGCGCGGCACCCGGTCCACGGCATCAGCATCCGCCGCGACGTGGTCGCGGACAGCTTCGCCGAGCCTGATGTTGTCCTCAATCAGCAGAATCCGCATTTGACCCTCCTTTGCCGTTACCCTGCCCACTGACTTTACGCCAGCCTGAAACGCTATTGATCTCCGTTTCCGAGCTTCAGGTTGGCGTCAGGTTAAGCGGACATCCTCATGCCAATGTTGATTATGCCTCTTCACTAAGGAACATCCGCAATGAAGAAACTTCTGCTCTCGGCCGCAGTCATTGCCGCGTCCGGCGTCTATGTCATCGCCGAGAACCGCGCCCCTGACCTGCCGTCTGCCAGCTCCGGCAAGCCCACGTCGGCAATTCCCGCGCCGTCGTCGCTCAAGCCGCCCGGTCAATCTCCGGCTGACGCCGCCGCGGCCCCCAGCCAGCTGCCTGGTGTGGCGGTTCCGATATCTGAAGTCGCAAGCCCTGCGAGCATGGGGAATGCGGTACCGCAGGCCCCCCTACCTGATGCCGGTACGGTTGAGGTCGCCGACATTACACCGCCTCAACTCCCGGAATCGGGCGGGATCGTCACCGACATCATGCCGCAACCCCAGTCCCGTCCGGCATTCGCTGCGCCACTGACGCCTACACTGCGGGTAGCACAGGCAGGAAGTTCGACAGCGAGCCCCGGCGCTTACCGCGACGGCAGCTATAAGGGGCCATCGGCGGACGCCTACTATGGACGAGTGCAAGTGGACGCGGTGGTCAAGGGAGGCCGGATCGATTCAATCGAGGTGCTAGCGTATCCCAATGACCGGTCGCGTTCGCGCCGCATCAGCGCCTATGCCCTGCCCTCCCTGGAGCAGGAGGTCGTTCAGGCCCAGAGCGCCAATATCGACATCGTCTCGGGTGCCACGCTGACCAGCGAAGCCTATATCCGTTCACTTAAGGCAGCCCTCTCGAGCGCCCAGCAGTAGCAATGCGAGACACCCACCTGATCATGGGCATGCCGATAACGATCGAGGTCGTCGGGGCAAGCGCGCCGACACCACTCAAGGCCGCATTCGCCTATTTCCGCGACGTCGACGCGCGCTTCAGTCCCTTCCGGCCGGACAGCGAAGTCTCTCGCTTCAACCGAGGCGAGCTTGCGGAGCGGAACATCAGCGGAGAGCTGCGCGAGATCTTGTTGCTCGCCGAAATCACCCGCCAGGAGACGAACGGCTACTTCGACATTCGCCGGCCGGATGGCCTGCACGACCCCTCCGGATTGGTCAAGGGTTGGGCAATTCGCAACGCCGCCAGGCTTCTCAATGGCGGGGGGTATGCCGATTACTTCATCGAGGCCGGCGGCGATATCCAGTGCGCCGGGCGCAACCCCAATGGGGAGCCCTGGCGCATCGGCATCCGCAACCCGTTCGCCGAGCGGGAGACCGTCAAGGCCATCCAGCCGGGCAATGCTGGCGTGGCCACGTCCGGGTCCTATGTTCGGGGCCAGCACATATATGATCCTCGTAACGGAGAGGCGCTCGCGGAGATCGTCAGCCTCACGGTCGTTGCGGACGACATCTACGATGCCGACCGCTTTGCGACCGCCGCGTTCGCCATGGGGCACAAGGGGATCAGCTTCGTCGAGTCGATCTCCGGCCTCGAGGGTTACGCAATCGATCGCCAGGGCATCGCCACCATGACGAGCGGCTTCAAACAAATGGTGGTCACATGCTGACGTTCGTCGACCGAGTCACCGACCGCATCACCATGTACCGGCTGGTGCTATACTATCTTGCCACCCTGCTCGGGGGCGCTTTCCTGCTCGGCATCTTTCGCGTCATTCAAGTGGACCCGACGGCGCTAGCCTTCTCAGTCGTGCTGATCACGGTGAGCTGCTGGATCACCAACATGGTGTTCACCAAGGTCTTCCGGGCCGTCCCCAATCTCGAGAGCCTTTTCATTACGGCCCTGATCCTGGCGCTTATCCTCGATCCCACGACGGCCACCGATCTGAGCGGCGTTGGCCTCCTGATCTTCGCGTCAGTGTGGGCGATGGCGGCCAAGTTCGTCTTTTCCATCCGTCGGCGGCACGCATTCAACCCAGCTGCCCTCGGGGTGGCCCTGCCGGGATTGCTGTTGAACGAGCCCGCCAGCTGGTGGATTTCCGGGATCATCTGGTTGTCGCCCGTGGTGCTCGTCGGCGGTGTGCTCCTCGTCCGCAAGCTGAGGCGCTTCGACCTCGTGCTGAGCTTCGCCGCGGTAAACCTTATCGCGACACTGATCACCTCCTCGCCGGACGAATATTTGAGCCAGGCACAGCTCACGGTGCTGCATACGCCCTTTTTCTTCTTTGCCTTTGTTATGCTGACGGAGCCGCTCACAGCCCCGCAGCAGAAGATCTGGCGGATCGTCTATGGCGCATTGGTCGGGGTGCTGGCCTCCCCTAACATACACGTGGCCGATTTCTACTTCACACCGGAGCTGGCGCTCCTCGCCGGCAATCTGCTGACTCTGGTGGTCAGCCCGGCGGGAAGGGTCGTGCTGACCCTGCAGCGAATCGAGAAAGCAGCTAACGGCGCCTTTGACTTCATCTTCAGTTCCGACCGGCAGCTCGCCTTCGCGGCAGGGCAATACCTGGAATGGACCCTGCCGCTACGTCGCCCGGACGACCGTGGTAACCGGCGCTATTTCACCATTGCGTCGGCGCCGTCGGAGGAGGAAATCCGCCTCGGGGTCAGGCTCTCGCCCAAGGGTAGCGCCTTCAAACGGGAACTGGCCGAGCTCCGGCCCGGAGATTCAATCGTAGCTTCGCAGCTCGCCGGGAGCTTCGTCCTGCCCCGGGATCCGAGACAGAAACTCGTGTTCATTGCCGGCGGCATCGGCATCACGCCATTCCGCAGTATGCTGGGCGAACTGCTGGAGCGCGACGAAGCCCGGCCGATAACCGTGCTGTATGGGAACGGGAGCATTGGCGAGATCGCCTATGGCGATATACTTGAGGCGGCAGCGCGCCGGCTCGGCATCAATACTCATTATGCGGTTCTGAACCGCGACGGAGCCACACCGGACATGACAATCGGCTTCATCGACGAAGAGACGATCCGCTCCTGCGTGCCCGACTTCCGCGACCGCGTGTTCTATATTTCCGGGCCGCAACCGATGGTAGCCGCGCAACGCAGGCATCTCAGGAACATGGGTGTCCCCCCCTGGCGCATCAAAACCGACTTCTTCCCTGGGCTGGCCTGAACCGCTTGCGGCCCGTCGAGGCTGCGGCTGCCGGGATCGAAAGGCCATAGTGGAGCATGCCATAGCCGACGATCTGCGACTGCACCCAGACGATCGCACCCGGCCGAGCCAGCAGAACCCCGGCGGCGCCTCCCCAGTCACGCATTGCTCACCGGGGGACCGGCTCGGAACGCCGCTGCCAAACGGTGGAGCGGTCGACGACTTCGCCATCTTCCTTGGTGAACGGCCCGATATCAGGGTTCGGCAGGATTTCGAGCACGACCTCGGACGGGCGGCAGAGGCGCACGCCCTTGGGCGTCACCACGAAGGGCCGGTTGATGAGGATGGGGTGCGCCATCATCGCATCGAGCAAAGCGTCGTCGGTCAGCGCCTGGTCGCCAAGGCCGAGCGCATCATAGGGGGTATCCTTCCGGCGCAGCGCCTCGCGCACCGACAGTCCCGCCGCCGCGATCAGCTCCACCAGCCGCTCCCGGCTCGGCGGCGTCTTCAGGTATTCGATGATCTCGGGCTCCTCGCCGCTCTGCCGGATCATGGCAAGCGTGTTGCGCGAGGTGCCGCAATCCGGGTTGTGGTAGATGGTGACCTTCATTCCGAAATCCTTTCGATGACCGATACCCGCGCGCCGCGCTCGTACCAGCCCTTGCTGCGGTTCACGATCGCGACAAGCGACAGCATGACCGGCACTTCGACCAGGACGCCGACCACGGTAGCCAGGGCCGCGCCGGAGTTGAAGCCAAAGAGGCTGATGGCGGCGGCGACCGACAGCTCGAAGAAGTTGCTGGCGCCGATCAAGGCCGAAGGTCCGGCGATGCAATGTTGTTCGCCCGAAAGCCGGTTCAGCAGGTAGGCAAGCCCCGAGTTGAAATAGACCTGCACAATGATCGGCACGGCCAGGAGCAGGATGATGGTCGGCTGCGCCAGGATTTGCTGGCCCTGAAAGCCGAACAGCAGCACGAGGGTCAGTAAGAGGGCAGCCATCGAGACCGGCTGAATGACTTTTAGCGCGCCGTTCAGCGCCTCGATACCGGCCCGGCCGAGCAGGCTGCGGCGCAGCAGCTGCGCGATGACGACCGGCACGACGATATAGAGCGCGACCGACAGCACGAGGGTCGCCCAGGGCACGACAATGGAGGAAAGGCCGAGCAGCAGCCCCACGATTGGCGCAAAAGCGACGATCATGATCGCGTCGTTAAGCGCCACCTGCGACAGGGTGAAGTGCGGCTCCCCCTTCATCAGGTTCGACCACACGAACACCATGGCCGTGCAAGGGGCGGCCGCGAGCAGGATGAGCCCGGCGATATAGGAATTGATCTGCGCCGCCGGCAGCAGCGGCCGGAACAGCACGGCGACGAACAGCCAGCCCAGCAAGGCCATCGAAAACGGCTTTACCGCCCAGTTGATAAACAGCGTCACGCCGATGCCGCGCCAATAGGAGCGCACCATGCCGAGCGCCGCGAAGTCGATGCGCACCAGCATCGGAATGATCATGAGCCAGATCAGCAACGCCATCGGCAGGTTGACATTGGCGTAGCTCGCCGCCCCGATGGTTTCGAAGGCGCCGGGCAGCCCATGGCCGAGGGCCACGCCGGCGACAATGCAGAGCGCGACCCAGAGGGTCAGGTACCGTTCGAAGATCGGCATGGTCAGGCAACATCCTGCTTGCGCCGCGATGCACCCGGCATCGAGCCAATGGCCCGCACCTGGTTCTGCAGCGTCATGCGGTCGATGCTGGCGAGGGGCAGGCTGGTGAAGGCCAGGATACGGTTTCGCATATAGCGGAAAGCCTGGACGAAGGCGGCACGCTCGATCACCGGAGTGCCAACTTCCCGCGCCGGGTCTTCGATTCCCCAATGGGCAGTCATCGGCTGGCCGGGCCAGATCGGGCAGGCCTCGCCCGCGGCATCGTCGCAGACGGTGAAGACAAAGTCCATCACCGGCGCGCCAGGCAACGCGAACTCGTCCCAGGATTTCGAGCGCAGCCCTTCGGTCGGCAGGCCCTCGTCGCGCAACAGTTCGAGCGTCGCTGGATGCACAGCACCGCGTGGATGGCTCCCCGCCGAATAGGCCTTGAAGCGGTCGTCGCCGAGCTGGTTGAGCAGCACTTCGCCCAGGATCGAGCGGGCGGAGTTGCCGGTGCAGAGAAACAGGACATTGTAGACGCGATCAGGCATCGGTGGCTTCCTTGGCAGTGGTTTTACCGGGCGTACAGCAGGCGGTCGCGGTGATGGAGGCCGGTGCGCAGACCTCCGGGCGACCCTGGCAGCAATCCTCCATGAGAAATTCGATCAGGGCGGCCAAGCCCTCATAGTTGGCGCTGTAGATGATCGAGCGAGCATCGCGCCGCGATTGGACAAGCCCGGCCCTATCAAGGTTGGCAAGGTGAAATGACGCGCTCGAGGAAGACGCGCCAACAGCCGCACCAACGGCGCCGGCCGAAAGGCCCTCGGGGCCGGCCACGACCAGTGTTCGCACCATCCGCAGGCGGGTCTGCTGCGACAGCGCGCCCAACGCTTCCAGGGCTTGATCTTCGGCGAATTTCATTTCAATCTCTCAAGAGTCGTTGAAATATGGAATAGCGCATCATGACCGCCCATGCCAGCCCCTTGTTACCCGGCGACGCCAACAGTTCCCTCGCGGCCGTGCTCGCGGCACTCGCCCCGCACGACGAGAAAGCCCTCGTCATCGAGTATGCCGGCCGCACTATTCAGCCGGGTTATCATGTGACCGAAGTCAAGGCCGGCTCCTTCGTCACCCTCGACTGCGGCGGCAATCCCGACGCCTGGCAGGAAACCATCCTGCAGGTCGAGGATCTGCCCGCGGGCGAAGACGAGGTCTTCATGAAGGTCGGCAAGTTCCGAGGGATCCTCGCCCAGGTCGACCGCAAAATTCGGCTCAACAATGACGCGCGGCTCACCTTCGAGGTCAGCGCTCCCGGCGAGCCGATGCAGGTCTTCGACGTAGCGGAGGTGGTCGCCGGCACTGACACCGCCACCATTCGGCTTAACGCCCGCCCGGCAATCTGCAAGCCGCGTCACCGGGTCGAACAGGCAAACACCTCGGCCTCCTGCGCACCATCGACGGGGGCAGCAAAGAGCGGCGCGTGCTGCGCGTGATCTCCACCGGTAAAAGCCTCAGCCCCGCCTCATCCGTCTGGCTCCTCGGCGTGTCACAGCTCATCGGCTACGGCACGCTATATTACAGCTTCTCGATTCTGGCAGGCGATATCGGCCGCAGCTTTGCCTGGCCGGTGTCGTGGCTCTATGGCTGCTTCTCGCTCGCGCTTCTGGCGGGCGGCGTCATTGCACCGCTCATCGGTCGCCGTATCGATCGCCACGGCGCGGCTACTGTCATGGCTCTTGGCTCGGCGCTTTCGGCGGCAGCTCTGTGCTGGGCTTCCTGCGCCACCAACCCGATCGTATTTGCCGCTGCGCTCATCGCCATGCAGGCCGCGTCGGCGCTCGTCCTCTACGACGCCGCCTTCGCCGCTCTCGTTCAGCTGACAGGAGCCGAGGCGCGCCTGCGCATAACCCATCTGACTCTCATCGCCGGTTTCGCATCGACGCTCTTCTGGCCGCTGACCAGCTGGCTTCACGCGGCGCTCGACTGGCGCCAGATTCTGCTCGTCTTCGCCGGCCTCAACCTTTTTGTCTCGCTGCCCATTCATGCCCTGCTCGCCGCGCGGCCCCGTCGCTCTATCGAGATCGTCCCATCGCCTTCAGGCGACACCGGCACGCCCACCGCGATCGCTTTGCCGCCCAACCTGCAGCGGCGCATGCTGATGCTTATGACGCTCGGCTTCGCTCTTTCGAACTTCGCCCTCTCGGCGCTGCTCGCCCAGCTGGTGCCGACCTTGACCACCGTCGGGCTCGGGGCTTCGGCCTTGTTGGTCGCGAGCTTGTTCGGGCCGGCACAGGTGCTGGTCCGCTTCGTCAACATGCTGCTCGGCGTCCGTCGCCACCCGCTCCCCGCCGCGCTCATCGGGCTTGCCATGACCCCGCTGGCCATCGCCGTTCTGATGCTGTCCGCGCCTGCGGTGCCGGGCGCGGTAGTCTTCGCTGCATTGCTCGGGTTCGGCTCGGGGCTCAAAAGCATCGTCCAAGGGACACTGCCGCTGGCGCTGTTCGGCGCCGGCTCCTACGGTGCCCGCCTCGGCATCATGGCCGCGGCGCGCCAGGTGCTTTCCGCGCTCGCACCGTTCGCCTTCGCGGCCCTGAGCGGCGCCGCGGGGACATCCTGGGCATTGGCGGCGCTCGCGGTGGCCGGCGTACTTGGCTTGGCGGCATTGCTGGAAGTCGGCCGGCTCGGCAGAGCTGACTTTGGATCGAACGCAGCAGTGCGTGGCGAAGGACTCGCCCCCCTGACCGATGTCGTTTGAGACCTTCTTCGGGAGGCGCAGCCGCTCAGCCCCGTCGCTTTGGAACGGCTTCGCCGACTATTGCACCCGCCTGACAGCTGGCAGCCGGTAAGAACCGTCGTGCCAGGTGCTGGAAGCCAATTGGATGTGTCCGCTGGGGCATCGTTCTGGATCAGGAGGCAGCCAATCGGCATCGGAGCGCCCTCATATAGGCGAATTCACGCCGATCGGCATCGCGTGCCCACCGACATAGCTCGCGTGCTCGAGAAAAAACAATCTCCATCGCAAGCACAATGTAAACCGCGGAGGACACGTCACGGAGCGCGTGCCCAAAGCATAGGCAGAACCCTGTGGTGACCATCTTTTCGACATTTCCTTTTGACACCGTCAAGAACCCGTTGCAGTCTCGTCCTGCCAGGCGACCACGAAAACCTCGCCGCGCAGCAGTTCTCTAGATAACGGGCGCGCCGCAGGCAGCCCCGAAATCCAGACTAGGGGGCCGGGATGAAGATCGGACTGTTGATGCCGCGGAGCGGGCTGGCCGGCCTCTGGACCCCCGCCTGCGATGCCGCCGCCGCAGTCGGCGCCGCCGAGATCAATGCTGGCGGGGGCATTTTGGGCGACGAGGTCGATCTGGCCTTCGCCGATTGCGGTTTGTCCATCGCCGAGGCGCTCGCCGCGACCGACTACCTGCTCGATGTGGAGGAGGTCGATGCCATCGTCGGCACCCATATGAGCAATATTCGCGATGCCGTATCGGCACGCCTCGCCGGCCGCGTGCCCTATGTCTATGCCGTGCAGTACGAAGGCGTGCGCTGCGGGCCTTCGACCGTCGCCACCGGCAGCATCGATTACGAGATTCTCCGCCCTGCCCTCAACTGGTTCATCGATAGCAAGGGCGCCCAGCGCTTCTATTTCGTCGGTAACGACTACGTCTGGCCGCGGATGGCGCTGCCGGGCGTCCGCGCCATTATCGCGGAGCGCGGGTCCAACCTGGTGGGGCAACGCTTTTTGCCGCTGGCAGAAGGGGACAGTTCTGAGATCATCGAGGATATCGCCCGCACCCGGCCGGACGTCGTCATCCAGATGCTGATCGGACAAGCGGCGATCGATTTCAACCGCAACTTCTCCACCCGCGGGCTCGACGCTCGCATGTTGCGCTTCGGCTTGGCGCTCGACGAGACCGTGCTATGCGGCATCGGCTCGGAGAGCAGCCACAACCTTTTTTCCGGCGCCACCTATTTCGCCAGCTGGCGCTCCAACACCAACGACCGCTTCCTCGAACTCTATCACGATGCCTTCGGGGCCTATGCGCCGCCGGTCAGCGCCGTCAGCATGAGTTGCTACGAGGGGATAAGCGTCGTCGCCGGGCTGGCCAAGCGGGCCGGATGTCGCGACGGCCGGGCGATGGCGGCCATTCTCAACCACCCCATTTCGCGCGCAGTCGCGCGTCGCGTGCTGACCCGCAGCCCGATCGGCCCCACCCCGCGCGTCCATATTGCCCAGGCTGACGGGGTGACGTTCAACGTCGTAGCCTCGCTCTAGCGGTTTCTATTCCAAATATTGCCAGCGCCTGCAAACGGTGCTAACGGATCGCCCGCCGCGCCGGCCCTGCTGGCGTGAGTTCTTTTTCGCCGTGCAACTGCCGGCACATTGCAACGATGTCCATGCGCGCTTACACTTTATCAAGCACGATTTGCTTCGATCAAAAATAATTGATAAGCGAAGCAACTTGCCGGGAGAAGTGAACAAATGGCTAGCGTGAGGATGAAAGATCAGCTCGCCTACCTTATTGCGAGCCTTAATCGACAACTCGAGGAAGAGCTCGAGGAGCGACTGCAACCCGGCGGCGTGCCGATCGAGCAGTTCCGCATCCTCGAGGTACTGGACGCCAACGAGAAGCTGCCGATGGGCGAGATCGCCTCGCTCTCACTAATCGAGCCGCCGACGCTCACCAAGATCGTCGACAGAATGGTCAATGAGGGCCTCGTCTATCGCGCCCCCGATCCAGAAGACCGGCGCCGCGTGCTCATTCTCATGGCGCCTGCCGGCAAGGCGCTCTACAAGCGCCTGCGGGGCGTGTCGTCCGCCCAGGAGCGGCGCATCGTCGACCATCTCAGCAGCGACCGCGCCGAGGAGCTGAAGGCGCTGCTGCGCGAATTGATGCGGGGCTAGAGCAGAAGGACGCGGCGTGCGTGCTGAGACTTCGGCACTCGCCCTCATGAGCCCCGATGAGTCC
>DATJHO010000001.1:0-18409 GCA_035493835.1 Devosiaceae bacterium | reverse complement strand
CTCGGCCCCTTCGATGCTTTCGGCGACGTGCACGCCCTTGCCCGCAGCAAGCCCGTCGGCCTTGACCACGATGGGAGCACCGCGTTCACGGACATAGGCGAGGGCCGATGCCTCTTCGGTGAAGCGCCGATAGGCAGCCGTGGGGATGCCCATTTCATCGCACAGCGCCTTGGTGAAGGCCTTGCTGCCTTCCAGCTGCGCCGCCGCCTTGCTGGGGCTGAAGCAGAGAATGCCGGCCGCCCTGAGATCATCCCCGAGCCCCGCCACCACCTGCGCATCCGGGCCGACGACGACGAAGTCGATGTTTTCGCGCTTCGCCAGTGCGACCACGGCGGCATTGTCGGTGATGTCGACGGCCAGGTTGGTGGCAATTTTCTCGCTGCCGCCATTGCCGGGTGCGACGAACAGCGCCCCGAGCCGCGGCGATTTGGCGATTGCCCATGCCAGCGCATGTTCGCGCCCGCCCGACCCGACCACCATCACCCGCATCCGAGATCCTCTAACTGAGCTCATGGTCGCGCGTCATGCACGAAATGGGGGCCAACGACAAGCTTGGGGCCTCCCGGCCGACCGCCCTTGACCCGTTGCTCCCGATGGCGCACCTCTCGGGCATGGATGAGCCGCGCAGCAACGTCGCCGAATTCAGCGTCTCGGAAATCGCCCTCGCGGTAAAGCGCACGGTCGAGGACCAGTTCGCCTATGTCCGCGTGCGCGGCGAAATTTCGGGCTATCGCGGCCAGCATTCCTCCGGGCACGCCTATTTCAGCCTCAAGGATGCCGATGCCGCTATCGATGCGGTGATCTGGAAGACGAGTTTTTCCCGCCTGCGGTTCAAGCCGGAGGAGGGGATGGAAGTCATCGTCACCGGCCGGCTCACCACATTCCCGCGCTCGAGCAAGTACCAGATCGTCATCGAACAGCTGGAGCCGGCCGGGGCCGGCGCGCTAATGGCGCTGCTCGAGCAGCGGCGCAAGAAGCTCATCGCCGAGGGGCTGTTCGATCCCGCGCGCAAAAAGAAAATTCCCTACCTGCCGCGCGTCATCGGCGTGGTCACCTCGCCGACCGGCGCCGTGATCCGCGATATCCTGCACCGGCTCGATGACCGCTTTCCGAGCCACGTTCTCGTCTGGCCCGTGCGCGTGCAGGGCGAGACCTCGGCCGCGGAAGTCGCAGCGGCGGTGGAAGGCTTCAACAATTTCGACGAAGGCGGCCCGATTCCCCGTCCGGACCTCTTGATCGTCGCGCGCGGCGGCGGCTCGATCGAGGATCTTTGGGGGTTCAACGAGGAAATCGTGGTGCGCGCCGTGGCGGCGAGCCGCATCCCGGTGATCTCGGCCGTGGGGCACGAAACCGACACCACGCTTTGCGACTATGCCGCCGACATGCGCGCGCCCACCCCGACCGCGGCCGCCGAGGCGGCGGTGCCGGTTCGAGTGGAACTCGCCGCCTATGTCGAGGATCTCGGCGTGCGGCAGCGCCAGGGCGCCCGGCGGCTCACCACCGGCTACCGCGATCGCGTGCGCGCCGCCAGCGCCGCCCTGCCCCGGCCGCTCGACCTTCTGGCGACGGCGCGCCAGCGCGTCGATCTCGCTTCGACCCGGCTTGGTGCAGCGCTCCGGGCGTTTCAGCACCGCAAGGCGATCGCGCTGGCAGCGATCGGCCCGCGGCTGTCGTACCGGGCGTTGCGGCAATCCTTCGAGCGGGAGGCGCGGCAGTTCGAGGTGGCGGAGCGGCGGCTCCAGCCGGCCATGGCGCGGCTCCTGGCCGATCGGGGGCAACGCCTCGCGAGCCAGGCGAAGCTCCTCAATTCGCTGAGCTATCGCGGCGTGCTGGCGCGCGGTTTTGCGCTGGTGACGACGGAGGACGGCATGCTCGTCCGGTCAATTTCGGCGGTAAAGCCTGGGCAGGCGCTCGACATCGAGGTGGCCGACGGCCACGTCGCCGCCCGCGCCGAGGGCGAGGCGCCGATCCAGCCAAAACCCGCCCGCCGGCGCGTGCGCGATCCATCGGACGAAAGCGGCCAGCAAAGCCTCTTTTGAACCGCAAGCTTCTTCCCTATATGTCGGCCAGCGTTGTGTTGCATGCCGAGAGCGGAGCGATGAACATTTTCGACAAGGGATTTTCACCCTCGGAGGCGGTCATTCGCTATCTCGACGGCGACTATGTGGTGCTCAGGCCCGGCAGCTTCGTGCGCTGCGCCATTACCGGCAAGCCGATCCCGCTGGACGAGCTGAGCTATTGGAACGTCGACCGGCAGGAAGCCTATGTCGACGCCACCGCCGCCTTCGAGGCCTATCAGCGGCACGGCCTTGGCTGAACCGGTCGGCCACCGCCGGCTGCTGTTCATCTCCAACGGCCATGGCGAAGATTCGATCGCTGCCGAGATCATCCGCCGCCTCCCGCAAGGGGTGACGGCGGAAGCCTATCCCACCATCGGAGAGGGCCACGCCTATCATCATGTATGTCCGATCGTCGGCCCACGCGCAAAACTTGCGAGCGAGGGCTGGCGCAACGTCAAGGGTTCGGTCTGGCGCGATGTTGCCGGCGGCGGCCTTTCAACGGTCGGGCCGGCGCTCCGCTTCGGTCGGCGGGTGCGCAGGCATTATGACCGGGTGGTGGTGGTTGGCGACCTCGTCGGTGTTGCCGGCTGCGCCCTGCTCGGGGTCAAGGACATCGTCTATCTCGATGTCTACAAGACCGGCTACGCAAGGCTCTACTCGCGGCCCGAGCGCTGGCTGATCCGGCGCACCGCCGCCGTCTCCTTCTGCCGCAGCGAGCGCTTGGCTTCCATGTTGCGCGACGAGGGGGTCGATGCCCGCTTCGTCGGCAATGTGATGATGGATACCATTCCGCGCGGCGACTATGACGTGGCCGCTCGCCGCTCCCGGCCGATGGCGGTAACGCTGTTGCCGGGCAGCCGCCAGTTCACCGCCGAGAGCTTTGCCTTGCAGGTCGAGGCGCTGCGGCGGCTGCCGCCAGAATTGCGCCCGGACATCTTCCTCGCCGCCGCCGGCAGCGTCTCGCTCGAAGGGTTGGCGCGCGGCTCAGGGCTTACGATGAAGGGGCCGATGACCGGCGAGGCCGGCGATGGCGGCACCCTCATCGGCGGCGGGCTGACTATCCATGTAGCACGCGGCGTCGTGGGCAACCTCATCGAGCAGTCGGACGTGGTGCTGTCGCAGGCGGGCACCGTCACCATCCAGGCGCTCGGCCTCGGGCGGCCGGTGATCACCTTCATCAATGCCCGCGACCGCCGCTCGCGCGTGCGCGACGAAAACGCGCTTTTCGGCGATGCCCGCATCACGCTGGGGCCCGATGCCACCGAAATCGCCTCAACGCTGGAGCGGCTGCTCGCCTCCCCCCACGAGCGGGAGCGCCTGGGCGCCATCGGCCGCACCCGCATCGGCGGCCCGGGTGCCATCGAGGCGATTTTGCAGGCGATCTGACGGGGCCGGCTCGCCGCATTCACCGAGTCGTGTTGGGGGGCTACCCCTCACCCTAACCCTCCTGCCACTCGAGCATAGCTCTCGAGGCCTCCTCCGCTAAAATCGCTCCACCGGAGCGATTTCTTTACGCTACGAAGCCCAGAGGGCCGAGAGGACGATGGAGCCGCAAGTGCGCCGCAGGAAAAACCCTCGCCCCTCTGGGGAGAGGGTGGCCGGCAGGCAGGTGAGGGGCCCCCTCGGCGGCCGCCCCCTTGGGGGGAACCCCGTCCTTCGAGCAACACAGTTGCCGACTTCCGTCGGGATGACAGCTTGCACGATCCTACCGCGTGCGGCCGAACAGCCGTTCGATGTCGCGCTTCTTCAGTTCCACATAGGTGGGTCGGCCGTGGATGCATTGGCCGGAATGGGGCGTCGCCTCCATGTCGCGCAGCAGGGCATTCATTTCGTCGAGCCGCAGCCGCCGGCCCGAGCGGACCGAGCCGTGGCAGGCCATACGGCCGATGATCGCTTCCATGCGGTCGCTGAGGGCCGCGACCTCGCCCCATTCGGCAAGACCGTCGGCGAGATCGCGCACGAGCCCCTCGACATCGGCCTGCCCCAGCACCGCCGGCGTCTCCCTGACCGCGACCGCCCGCGGGCCGAAGCGTTCGAGATAGAGCCCAAGCCGCTCGAGCGAGGGTGCCGCTTCCTCGAGCCGGGCGCAATCGTCCTCGCTCAGTTCCACGACGACCGGGATCAGATGCGCCTGGCTCGCCACTGGCCCGGCCGCAAGCTGCGCCTTGAAGCGCTCATAGACCAGCCGCTCATGCGCCGCGTGCTGGTCGACGAGCAAGAGGCTATCCCCGTTCTGCGCCACGATGAAATTTTCGAACATTTGCGCCCGGGCGACTCCGAGCGGGAATTCGGCATCGTTGACAGCGGCAACAGGCTCCGGCTCGAAGCGGGCGCTCGGCTCGGCGAGGCCGGCAAAGCCACGTGAAAAGTCCGCGGCCGGGGGCGGGAAGCGAAACGCCGGGGCCGGCCCAACCTCCCGCGCCGGCGTGGCGGCCGACTCGGGCGCCCGGAACGCCGCCATCACATCCTCCGCAACGGTCGAGGAGGCGCGGAACCCGGCGGCCCCCAGCGCCTCGGCGATCGCGCGGATTACCGCCGAGCGCACGCCGCCACCGTCGCGGAACCTCAGCTCCGCCTTGGCCGGATGGACGTTGACGTCGACCTCGGCAGGGTCAATGGCGAGAAACAACGCGATCGCCGGAAAACGGTCGCGGAACAGGAAATCGGCGTAGGCAGCGCGCACTGCCCCCAGCAGCACCTTGTCGCGCACTGCCCGGCCGTTGACGAAATAGAACTGGCTGAGGCTGTTGGCGCGCGAAAAAGTCGGCAGCCCGGCGAGCCCGCTCACCACCACCCCATGCCGGATGGTCGCCAACTCGATGGCGTTTTCGGCAAAATCCTCGCCCATCGCCTGCGTCAGCCGCGCCGCGAGCGCGCCCTCCCCGCTTTGCCCCGGCCAGTTGATCGTCGTGCGGTCCGGGCCCTCGACGACGAAATGGACCTGCGGGTTGGCCATCGCCAGCCGGCGCACCACGTCGGTGATCGCCGCCCCTTCCGCGCGCTCGGATTTGAGGAATTTCCGCCGCGCCGGCACCGCCGCAAAGAGGTCGCGCACCTCGACCACGGTGCCGCGGTTCATCGCCTGCGGCGCGGGCCGGCTCTTGGACGAGCGACTGACGCTGAGTTTCAGGCCCGTTTCCGCCTCGTCCGTGCGCGAGGCAATCGACAGCTCCGCCACCGCCCCTATCGAGGCCAGTGCCTCGCCGCGAAAGCCCAGCGTGCGGATATCATCGAGCCCGTCCTCGGCGAGCTTGCTGGTCGCGTGCCGCTCGACCGACAGCACGAGGTCAGCCTTGTCCATGCCGGCCCCGTCATCCTCGATGCGGATGAGGCTGACGCCGCCCCCGGCCGTGGTCAGCCGGATGCGCGTGGCGCCGGCATCGATCGAATTTTCGATCAGTTCCTTGACCACGCTCGCCGGCCGCTCCACCACCTCGCCGGCGGCGATCTTGTTGACGAGGTCGTCGGGCAATTGCCGGATCGGCATGGCGATTCTCCTGAAGTGGGGAGCATAGCGCCTGGCGCGCGGAGGACAAAGCTGCGGAGTGTGTCTGTGGCCAAGGCCCCCTCACCCTATCCTCTCCCCCTAGGGAGAGGGGCCTTGTGGCACGGCCTCGCCTCCCCCTCTCCCTTCGGGGAGAGGTCCGTCCGGTAGGACGGCGTGAGGGGGCCTTGGCAGCAAACTCAAACCGCTCCACCCTCCCCAATTCCTCCCAAACCTGCTACGCCCATGCCCCATGCCGAACCCGATGGACCTTGCCCTGATCCTTGCCGAAGAGGCGGCCGCCGATGGCGAGGCGCCGGTGGGGGCGGTCGTGGTCGAAGACGGGGTGGTGCTGGCCGCCGAGCGCAACCGCATGCGGGCGCTCAACGATCCTACCGCGCATGCCGAAATGCTGGCGATCCGCGGCGCGCTCGAAAGGCGCGGCAGCGGCCGGCTCGACGGATGCGACCTCTATGTCACGCTCGAGCCCTGCGCCATGTGCGCCGGGGCGATCGCCCACGCGCGGCTGCGTCGGGTCTACTATGGGGCGGAGGACGAAAAGGCCGGGGCGGTGGACAACGGGGTCAGGCTGTTTGCCCAAGCCTCCTGCAATCACCGGCCGGAGGTCATTTCGGGTCTCGGTGAAGCCCGTGCGGCAGCGTTGTTGCGGCGGTTCTTTCAGGATCGGCGATGAACGCCTCGATCTTATGCTCGAGCAGCCGCTTGAAGCGGTCCTTGTCCTGGTCGGCATAGGCAACGATTTCGCGCACCCGCCAATATTCCAGCGTGCCGAAATTATCGACATGCGGGCGGACATAGACGTCCGGCGGATAGGCCGCCATCATGTGCGCGATCAGCGAGTGCATCATGATCTGCGCCGCCCCGAACCACGTATCGATCGCGTTGTAGTCCAGCTTGTTGAGCCGGGTGGAAGGATCGCCGTTGACGTCGATGCCGATGAGCACATCGACATCGGCCGCCGCCTGGTCGAGCGGCAACGGGTTCACCACGCCGCCGTCCACCAAGAGGTGATGCGCGAAGCGAACGGGCTTGAACAGCGTCGGGATGGCGATCGAGCCGGCAATCGCTGGCCTGAGCGGCCCGGCGTGGAACACCGCCTGGTGCCATGACTGAAAATCCGTCGCCACCACGTAAAATGGAACCTTCAATTCCTCGAAATTGCTCGGGAATGGGTTGGGCAGGAAATTGTCGACCACCTGGCAGGCGTCGAGCTGCATGCTGAGGCCGTTGCGAAAAAAGCTGCCGATATTGCCGAACTGGTTGCCCCAAAGCCGCCCGGCGATCACCTTCATGGTGCCGAGCACGTCGAAAGCGTGCTCGCGCAGTTCCGCCCCGCTCATGCCGCTGGCCCAACCGGCCCCCAGCAGCGCGCCGATCGACGTGCCGGAGATGACCGAGGGCTTGAGCCCCAGCTCGTCCATCGCCTCGATATAGGGGATATGCGTCAGCCCGCGGGCGGAGCCGCCGCCGAGCGCCACTCCGATCCGCGGATTGACGCGGGAACGCTCGGGCGGCGCCACGCCGTTGAGCTGGTCGATGATCGACTGCCCCCGCAGTTGCAGCGGCGTCGGCTTCCCGGCAGGTTTGAAGCCCTTGGTCATGATGGAGAAATAGGGTGCACCCCGGAGATTGATAAGTGATCAATGCGGCTGAGCCTACTCGGGTTGAGGGCGGGCACGAAAATTTTTGGTGAGTTGCGCGCCGGTCTGGCACGGAGGACCCCATCCTGAGCCTGTCGAAGGACGAGGGTCCGGGCCCATCCCCTCAGCTTGCGGCCGAGCCCTCGTGGTTCGACAAGCTCACCATGAGGGGGCGCTCCGAGCGCTGAATCCGTGGAAAGACGCGACAGTGCAACCCGCGGCATCGTTACCGACTTCAACGTGAAATGCGCTGCGCTTCCCGGTATATTCCTCCCTACCCTTTTGCTTGAGGCCCTCGCCATGTTCGCCGCCCTCACCCGACTCGCCCTCGTCGCTGGCTTCGCCGCCCTTGCCATGCCGGCCCTTGCGGATCCGGCGCAGAACGGGCCGTGGCAGCATGGCACCTCGCTGATCGGCCAGCCGAAATATCCCGAGGGGTTCAAGCACTACGACTATGTCAATCCTCAAGCTCCCAAGGGCGGCACCGTTCGGCTCTCCTCGATCGGCGGGTTCGACACGTTCAACCCTATCCTGTCGCAGGGCGAGCCGGCGGACGGGTTGGGGCTGGTCTACGAACCGCTGATGGATCGCTCGCTGGATGAGGTTTCGGCCGAATACGGGCTGCTCGCCGACGCGGTGGCGTTCCCGCCCGACATCTCCTCGGCCACCTTCCGCATGAACCCCAAGGCGAAATGGCAGGACGGCACGCCCGTCACCGCCCAGGACGTCGTCTGGTCCTTCAACGAGTTGATCAAGCTCAACGCCAGCCAGGCCCAGTACTATCACGATGTCACCAAGGCCGAAGTGACCGCGCCCGACCAGGTGACGTTCTACTTCGACGTCAAGAACAACCGCGAGCTGCCCAACATCCTCGGCCAGTTGCTGGTGCTGCCGCAGCACTGGTGGGAGGGGAAAGACGCAAGCGGCAAGCAACGCAATATCGCCGGCTCGAGCCTCGAGCCGCCGATGGGCTCGGGGCCTTACAAAATCGCCTCGTTCAACCCCGGCTCGAGCGTCACCTATCAGCGCGACCCGAACTATTGGGCGAAGAACGAGCCGACCGGCATCGGCCAGGACAATGTCGACCAGATCCGCTACATCTATTTCCGGGATCCGGATGTGGCCTTCGAGGCTTTCAAGGGCGATCAGTTCGATTGGTGGAGCGAGAACCGCGCCCGGCGCTGGGCCACCGGTTATGATTTCCCGGCGGTCGCCGACAAGCGCGTGCTGATGGAGCTTTATCCGCAAACCTACGCCGATTCCGGCATCATGGTCGGCTTTGTCCCCAATCTGCGCCTGCCCAAATTCCGGGATCCGCGGGTGCGAGAGGCGCTGAACTATGCCTTCGATTTCGAGCAGTTGAACAAGACGCTATTCTACAACCAGTATCAGCGGGTGAATTCCTATTTCTACGGCACGCCGCTGGCCTCCTCCGGGCTGCCGACTGGCGCGGAGCTGCAGATCCTCAACAGCGTGAAGGACAAGATTCCCGCCTCGGTCTTCACCACCCCCTACACCAACCCGGTGGGCGGCGATTCGACCAAGCTCAGGGCCAATCTCAGGCAGGCGCTGAACCTTTTGACCCAGGCCGGCTACACCCTCAGCGGCAACCAGTTGGTGGACAAGAACGGCCAACAGCTGAGCTTCGAGATCTTGCTGGACGGGCCGACCATCGAGCCCGTCGCCTCGGCCTTCGCCCATAATCTCAAGGCCATCGGCATCAATGCGACGCTGCGCAGCGTCGATTCGGCCCAGTACATCAACCGCCTGCGGTCGCGCGATTTCGACATGATCTATGCCGGCTGGGCCGAATCGATGTCACCCGGCAACGAGCAGCGCGATTTCTGGAGCTGCGGGGCTTCCAAGGATCCCGACACCACCAATTATGGCGGCATTTGCGATCCGGGCATCGATGCACTGGTCGACAAGGTGGTGTTCGCCAAGGACCGCGACACGCTGATCGCAGCGACCCGCGCCCTCGACCGGGTGCTGCTCGCCGGGCATTATGTCGTCCCCAGCTATACCCTCCGCAATGACCGCATCGCCCACTGGGACCGCTTCAGCCACGCCGCGACACTCCCCGCCTACAACATCGGCTTCCCCCAGGTCTGGTGGTACGATGAGGCCAAGGCGCAAAAGACCGGGGTAGCGCAGTAGAGGCAAACCTCACCCTGAGCTTGTCGAAGGGCGAGGTTGCGAGGCTACGAGTCCGTGGCCATGGTTCGACAAGCTCACCATGAGGTGGTGGGGGTTGGCCGTCAGCGCGAGGCACAAGGTCTTTCCGCCCGCGCCCGCGCTCACCCGCGCGCCAGCGGTCCGCCGCCCGCGCGGCCGAGGAACGGCGTCTGCGTCACCTCATAGACTTGGCCGGTTACCGGCGCCGAAGCCTCGGATGCCCAGAACAAAATATGTTTGGCCACGAGTTCGGGCGTCAGCAGGCCGCCGATCGGGGCAATTTGCTTGGGCAGGTCGAGATACCAGCCCTCCGGACGCCCCTCCTGGCGCTGGATCACCTTCTCGGTTTCGGTGAGCACCCAACCCAAATTAAGCTGGTTCACGCGGATGAGATCGACGGCATAGGCTTCGGCCAGATTGCGCGTCATGGTCATCAGCGCCCCCTTGGACATCGAATAGGCAAGGAGGTTGGTCCCGCCGGCATAGGCATTGACCGAGCCGATATTGACGATCGCGCCGGGTTCGCCCTGCGCCTTGAACGCCGCGACCGCGCGCTGGGCCACCAGCATCGGGGCGCGCGCATTGATCGAAAAGACGTGGTCGAAGAACGCCGCGTCCGTCTGCGGCAAATCGGCGCGCGGATAAATCCCGGCATTGTTGACCACTGCATCGATCCGGCCATAGGCGGCGAGCGCTGCCTCGATGATGTTTCCGCCCGCCTCCGGCCACGTCAGGTCGGCCGCCAATCCCGGCACGCCGCCCAGTTCGATCGAGGCCTGCTCCACCGCGTCGACCGTCGGCCCATGGATGAAAACCTTCGCCTCCGCTTCCAGCGCCGCCTTCGCCGCGCCGAACCCCACGCCCGCCGTCGATCCGGTGATGACGACGATCCGCCCCTTGAGCATCTTGAGAACTTTCTTGTTTGGGTGAATGATCGGAGTGGAGACTATCCCGCGCCAGATCGCACGCAATCTTTTCAGCTTCCAAAAATCTGCAAAACACCGACGCCGAGCGATCCCGGCGTTCGAGAAGGAGAAACTGCCATGTCCGACACGTTCAACGGCCTCGCAATCCCGGACCTCAAAGGCAAGGCCGTGCTGATTACCGGCGGCTCGACCGGTATCGGGGCGGCGCTGGTGGTTGCCTTCGCCCAGGTCGGCGCGCGCGTCGGACTGCACTACAATTCGAGCCGGGACGCCGCCGAAAAGGTCGCGGCCGAGGCAGAGAAGCTTGGCGGCGAGGTTTTCCTCGTCCAGGGCGATTTCTCGAAATCGGCCGACATCACCCGCGTCGTCGAGGAAACCGCCAGCCATTTCGGCGCGCTCGACGGGCTGATCAACAATGCCGGCGGCATGGTGGCGCGGCAGAACTATGCCGAGTTCACCGAAGAGCACTATGACGCGGTGATGGACCTCAACGGCCGCTCGGTGCTCGTTGCCACCCGCGCTGCGATCCCGTGGCTGCTGAAGCAGGGCGGCTTCGTCATCAACACCACCTCCATTGCCGCCCGCAACGGGGCCAGCAACGGCGCCGGCCTTTATGGCTCGTCCAAGGCGTTCGTTTCCAACATCACGCGTGGCATGGCCAAGGAATGGGTCAAGCAGGGCGTGCGCGTCAACGCGGTGGCGCCCGGCGTCATCCTGACCCCGTTCCACGAGCGCTACTCGACTGAGGCGCAGCTGGCCGCCAATGTGGCGACGATTCCCGCCGGCCGCGCGGCCGCACCCGAGGAATGCGTCGGCGCCTACCTCTTCCTCGCCTCCAACAGCCTTTCCGGCTATGTGACGGGCCAGGTGATCGAGGTCAATGGCGGCCAGCTGATGCCGTAAGGTTGCGTCGCGGCACCCCTCCCCGGCCCTCCCCGCAAGGGGGAGGGTTGGGGAGGGGGTGGTCCACGCACCCAGCCTTCCACAATTCGCTGCAACACCTCGCCGGCATGTCATCCCGCCTTCACAATAGGGGGTTAGCGGCTCTGCCGTTTTCGGAGGCGCCCGCCTTCGGCAGGAGCGCAACGACTAAAATGAAGAGCCTTTCCGAACGTCCGTCCGTTCATCCCACCGCCGAGGTGCGCGCCACCGACCTCGGCCGCTATACCGAGATCGGCGAACGCTGCCACATCTCCGAGACGGTGGTCGGCGACTATTCCTATCTGATCCGCGACTGCGAAGTCTGGTCCACCAAGATCGGCAAGTTCGCCAATATCGCCAGCCATGTCCGCATCAACGCCACCAATCACCCGACCTGGCGGGCAACGCTGCACCACTTCACCTATCGGGCGGCCGACTATTTCGACGACGCGCAGAACGAGGACGCCTTCTTCGACTGGCGGCGTGAGCACGGCGTCAGCATCGGCCACGATACCTGGATCGGCCATGGCGCGACGATCCTTCCGGGCGTCAAGATCGGCGACGGCGCCGTGGTCGGCTCGGGGGCGGTGGTGACCAGGGACGTAGAGCCCTACACCATTGTTGCAGGCGTAGCCGCAAAACCCATCCGCGAGCGCTTCCCCCGGGAAATCGCCCTGCGCATGCAAAAGCTCGCCTGGTGGGACTGGTCCCACAAGCAGCTACGCGCCGCCCTCGAGGATTTCCGCCTGCTCTCGGCTGAACAGTTCCTCGACAAGTACGAAGCCGGCCCGCCGCAGGTCGGCTAGGTCGGTGTCCCGGCGATTAAAGCCGCGGGCAGGACGGACAAGGCGCACCCCACCCGCGAGGTCATGCCGGCGGAAGCCGGAATCCAGCGCCCTCCGCGATCTCTGAGCTTGTGGTTCGGCATCAAGATGGACCCCGGCCTACGCCGGGGTGACGCCGGGGTTGGGGGCCAGGCAGGAGAAACCTCTCGCGCCCTGGTAAACCTCGCTACTTCCTCGTAGGGGTTTGCGCGTTATGCTTTGAGCTCAAGCATTACGGGGAGCATTGAATGGAAGCCGATTCGATCGTTCTTGGCGCGGGGATCGTCGGTGTCTCGACTGCCATCCACCTGGCGCAGCGCGGGCGGTCGGTCATGCTCGTCGACCGGCGCGGCGCCGGTGAGGAGACCTCGTTCGGCAATGCCGGCCTGATCCAGCGCGAGGGTGTGCTGCCGCACGCCTTCCCCCAGCAACTGGGCAAGATCCTCAATTACGGGCTCAACAACAATGTCGATATGCACTACCACCCCGGGGCGCTACCGGCGCTCGCCCCGTTCCTTGCGCAATATTGGTGGTATTCCCGGCAGGAAAATTACAACCGCGTCGCCCATGCCTATGCGCCGCTGATCGCCCAATCGGTCAGCGAGCATGCGGCGCTGATCGAAGCGGCCGGCGCCGAGGCGCTGATCGAGAAAAACGGCTGGTACCAGATGTTCCGCAGCGACCGGGCGCGGGACGAGGCGTTCAAGGTCGCCGACTGGATGGCGGGCGAATTCGGTGTTCATCATGCAAAGCTCGATGGCCCACAGATGGCCGCCACCGAGCCCGACCTGACGCAGCGCCTCGCCGGCACGTTGCACTGGACGGATCCCTGGACCATCCGGGATCCGCACGCGCTGACCCTTGCCTATCTGGCTCTGTTCGAGCGGCTGGGCGGCAGTTTTGTTTCGGGCGACGCCACGACTTTGGCGCCCAACGGCGCGGGCTGGCGGGTGACCACAGCAAACGGGCCAATCGACGCCGGGGAGGTGGTGATTGCGCTCGGCCCCTGGGCCGACCTTGTGACCACAAGACTGGGCTATCGCCTGCCGCTCGCAGTCAAGCGCGGCTACCACATGCACTACCATCCGGCCACGGGCAAGAAGCTGCGCAACTGGATCATGGATGCCGAGACCGGCTATTTGCTGGCGCCGATGAACCGCGGCATCCGCCTCACCACCGGGGCCGAATTCGCCGGCCGCGACGCGCTGAAAACCCCGGTGCAACTGGCGCGGGCCGAGCCGATCGCGCGGGAACTGTTCCCGCTGGGCGAGCGCATCGATCCCGAGCCGTGGCTTGGCGCCCGCCCCTGCACGCCCGACATGATGCCGATCATCGGGCCGGCGCCAAAGCACCAGCACCTCTGGTTCGCCTTCGGTCACGCCCATCACGGCATGACCCTCGGCCCCGCCACCGGGCGGCTGATCGCGGAAATGGTGACCGGGGAGAGGCCCTTCATCGCCCCGGCAGCGTTCAGCCCGGCGCGGTTTGGGTAGAAGGGTGGAACACGAGTTGGGCTGGGGGGCGTAAACAACCCCACCCGGCTGCCGCCAACCTCCCCTCAAGGAGGAGGGGAATTTGCTGCTCGGCCGTGCAATATCGTTCGCCTCCCCCTTGAGGGGGGGCGCTTTGGCTCAGGCCTTTGAAGACGCTTGACGTCAGAGTTTGCGGCGAGGCCCCCGCCTGCCGGCAGCCTCTCCCGCGAGGGGAGAGGGAAGTTGCGGCGGCCGTGCCCCTTCTCCCCACCCCTGGGGGCGAGGCGGCCGAGTCTCAGCCCATTGTCGCCGAGATAAAATGCACTGCCGCCGCGCCGTATTCGCGGCGGTCGTCGAGGGCAAAGCCCGGCGGCAGGTCGAGTACGATCTCGCGCGATTCCTCGAGCACGATCGTTGCTCCCGGCGCGATCCAGCCGCCGTCGCGGGCTGAAACCAGCGCCTGCTCGCCAAGGCCCCTGCCATAGGGCGGATCAAGGAAAATCAGGTCGAACGGGCGGATGCTGCCGGCGGGGCCAAGGGCAGTGGCGTCACGGCGCAGGAGTTTTGTGACGCCGCCGGCGCCAAACGCCTCGATGTGGTCGCGGATCAGCCCACGCGCCTCGGCGCCGATATCGACGAAGACGACGTTCGCGGCACCGCGCGACAGCGCCTCGAGCCCGAGCGCGCCGGTCCCCGCGAAGAGGTCGAGCGCCCGCTTGCCGTCCAGGTGGGGGCCCATGCGGCTGGCGAGGATGTTGAACACCGCCTCGCGCACCCGGTCGGCCGTTGGGCGGATGCTCTCATCCTGCGGCGGCAGCAACGCCTTGCCGCGAAATTTTCCGGCGACGATGCGCATCAGTTACTCGCCGCGGCGCGGACGGGGCGGCCGTGGCGGTCCATCCTTGCGTGGCGGACGGCTGCCTCCGGGACGGCCCGCGCCCCCCGGTGGTCGCGAGGAACCGGGCCGCGCCGGTCCGCCCGGACGGCCGCCGCGCGGCTTGTCTCCGACCGGACGCGGCGAGCGCGGCCGGTCGGCTGCATCGCCGCCTGGCCTGCCGCCGAACGAGCGCGGAGCCCTCGGCTTATCGCCGTCGCTGCGGAAGGGACGCGGGGCCCTGGGCTTGTCCTCGCCATCACCCCGGAACGGGCGGGCCGCGCCAGCGGGACGCTCCGACCGGTCGTTGTCACCACGCGGACCACGCGGAAAGCGTGGCTTGTCGCCGAACTTGCGCGGGCCGCGGGCGTCGTCGCCCGCAGCGCGCGGCTTGAAGGCCCGAGCCGGACGGCTCTCGTCGCCCTCCGGACGCTGCCTGAACGGCCGCGCCGGGCGACCCTCGTCACCCGCGCTCCGGGGACGAGGCGGCCTGTCCCCGAATGGCCGTCCGGCGCCTTCGCCAGAAGAGCGTGGCTTGCCGGCAAAGCCCGATGGCTTACCGCCGAAGCCCGATGGCTTGCCGCCGAAGCCGGAAGGCCTGCGATCCCCTGCTGGCGGGGGCCCGCTGCGATCGCCTGGCCGCGGCTTCTTGCCATAGCTTTTTTCCTCGAACTCGACCGGTTCACGGCCGTCGTCGAAGTGAATTTGCCGCACCGGGCCCGCCTCCTCGGGGCGCGCCCGTCCCGGTGCCGGGCGCCGGCTCCCGGCGGTGCCGCCGCCCGGCCGATCGTGCCGTGGGCGCTGGCGGCGTACTTCTTCCATCTCCGCCGGGGTCCGCTCGGCTCGGTCGGTGAAGCGGAAGCGCTGTTGGCCAATGGTCGCCGTATGGGTGCCGCGGCCAAATTCGCGTTCCGCGCCAGCCGGGGAACGGCCTTGCCGCGGCGGCGCGGCGTTCGGCATTTCTGATTCGAAATCGGCGCCCGCCTCGCTCGCGAGCCGCCGGCCGAGTTGATCCTTGAGCACGCGCGGCTTCACCGCCTCGATGCTGCCGATCGGCAGGTCGCCGAGCTGGAACGGGCCAAAACTGATGCGGATCAGCCGGTTGACCTCGAGCCCGAGCGCCCCGAGGACGTTCTTGACCTCACGGTTCTTGCCCTCTCGCAGCGCTAGTTCCAGCCACACATTGGCGCCCTGCTCACGCTCGAGCGTTGCCTCGATTGGCCCATACTGGATGCCCTCGACCTCCATGCCCTGCTTGAGGCCATCGAGTTGCGCCTGGGTGATCGTCCCATGCGCGCGCACGCGGTACTTCCTGAGCCAGCCCGTCGCCGGCAGCTCCAGCACCCGCTTGAGGCCGCCATCATTAGTCAGAAGCAGCAGGCCCTCGGTGTTGATGTCGAGCCGGCCGACGCTGAGCACGCGCGGCAGGCCCTTTTCCTCGAGGCTCTCGAATACCGTCGGGCGGCCTTCGGGGTCCTTTTCGGTCACCACCAGGCCCTTGGGCTTATGGTACAGCCAGACGCGCGTGCCCTGCCGTTCGGCGAGCGGCACGCCATCGACCACGATCTGGTCGCTCTCCTGCACATTGAAGGCCGGGGTCAAAACCTTGCGGCCATTGACCACGACGCGTCCGGCCTTGATCCACTCTTCGGCGTCGCGGCGCGAGCAGAGCCCGGACCGCGCCATTACCTTGGCGAGGCGGTCGCCGGCCGTGAAGCCTGCGGGGCTGTCGGTCATCTCTCACTCCGATAGAAAAGGGCCCAGCATTTCACCGGGCCCGAACTCATGCTGCCGGTCGGGGGCAGCTTATTACTGGTAGCCCTTGTCTCCCGGGAGAAGGCCATTTTCCATATTGTTCTGGTCGGAGGTCATCTGCGCGTCAACGCTTTGCGCCGGTCCGAGATCCGGATGGAAGGTGTTGCGGATCTTGTCCGGGCAGCGCGGGTCGCTGAGCGCCACCAGCGTTCCGTCCTTGGCCTTGCAGATGGCGTCCTTGCCCTTGTAGTCGGTGAAATACGAGGTCGGGGGCAAGTACAAGGGCCGCGTCGTGTTGACCGCGACATTGGCCTGCGCCATGCGCGCCGTCATCTGCTTGCGCTCCTCATCCGTGAGCGGCCGGCCGTCAAGTGCCTGCAAATCGATGACGCGGGCATTGCGCAGGTGCGCCAGGTCGGCCTGGGTCAGGCCGGCGGTGTTGATCTGCGGATTGCTCGAATCAACCGGCAGGTCGGCGGTCATATTGTTCTTGGAGGGCGCCGGCAGCGAGGCGGTTTTGGGCAGGACCAGGGGCGTGCGATCCTTGTTGTCCACCTTGGTCGGCGGCTGCGGCAGGATGTCGAGACCCTGAAGCGTCGAATCCATCACCTCATGCTCGAACACATTGGGATCGGCGAACGCATTGGTGCCTTCGGCCGTGGTGCAGGCGGCGAGCGCCGGCATCAGCGCGATCAGCAACAATGCCGCGAGCGGCCTCAGCATCGGGGCGAAATGTGTGGCGCGCCGCCTCGTCGTGTCGCGTATCATTCAACTTCCCTGTACATAATCGTCTAGGCCCCCGCCGCCTTATAGCTCATCGCCCCACGTAAGGCCAGATTCGGGCCTCAATAGGTTCACTTGTTGCGGCGACGCCCCACTCCCATGAAATCGAGCAGGAGCAGAATAACGCCAAAAGTAATGGCCGTGTCGGCAAGGTTGAAGATGTAGAAAGAATACTGATTGTAATGGAAGTGGAAGAAATCGGCCACGCCCCCATACCACCAGCGATCAACCGCATTCGACAACGCCCCGCCGATGCAGAGCGCGAGCCCGGCCTGCAGCAGCGCGGAATCGCTTCGCCACCACCAGACGCCCAGCGCGATGATGGCAAAGACCATCAGCACGCCCAGCACAACCGGCGGCAGGCCCGCGAACAGGCCATAGGAAATGCCGGTATTCCAGACCAGCACATAGTCGAAGAAATTCGTCACCGGTAGGTATTCGCCGCCCTTCCAGCCAAGGACGACGAGCTGAATATATTTGTGCACCCGGTCCGCCCCGAAGGCGAGAAGGAACAGGAAGACGCTCAGCCAAAGGCCGAAACGATTGCCGCGGGCCCTCAAGCGTCGAGCCCCGCCGCCTTGCGTTCGCGCATTGCCTGGGCGTCGCGCGGCGAAAGATCGGGATAGTCGGTGTCGCTGCCGACGTCCGGCAGGATTTTCCATGAGCGGGCGCAGCGCGTGCCCACAGCAAGCGCCGGCACCACCGCCACCCCCTCGACCTCGGGCAGCCGGAACGCCTCGGTCGGGCCGTTGCCGGCGATGACCTCGATTGACGAGGTGATCGCGACCTCGGCAAAATCGAGGTTTTCCAGCGCCTCGAGCAGTTCGCCATCCGCGACATAGACCTTCGGCGCCGCCTCTAGCGAGGAGCCGATGCGCTTTTCGCGCCGTTCGATTTCCAGCGCCCCGGTGACGACGCGGCGCACGCGGGCGATTTTCTCCCAACGCGCCGCCAGCTCTTCATCAAGCCAGGTTTCGGGCAGCTCGGGGAAGAGTTCGAGATGGACCGACACCGACTCCGGATGCAGCGACAGCCAGGTCTCCTCGGCCGTGAACGGCAGGATCGGCGCCAGCCATTTGGCCAGCGCGTCGAAGACGTAGTTGACCGCGGTCAGCGCGCCCTTGCGTTTCACGCTTGAGATCGGGTCGCAGTAGAGCGCGTCCTTGCGGATATCGAAATAGAAGGCCGAAAGGTCGTTGATGGCGAAGTTGGAGATCGCAGCAACCACGCGCTTGTAGTCATAGGCCAAATAACCGGCGCGGACCGTGGCTTCCAGCGCCTTCAGCCGGTGCAGCACCAGCCGGTCAAGCTCGGCCATCGCTGAAACCGGCGTTTCGATTTCTGCCGAATAGTGGGCGAGATTGCCGAGCATCCAGCGGAGCGTGTTCCTGAGCTTGCGGTAGGCGTCCACATTGGTCTGAACGATTTCCTTGCCGATGCGCAGATCCTCCGAATAGTCGGAAGAGGCCACCCA